>JBGTHH010000384.1:0-3994 GCA_041746275.1 Pirellulaceae bacterium
TACCGATCCGTGAATGGGAGCTCCGACATGCCACGTTTTCTTCGCACGTTACTGGGTCTGCTGTTGATCGCCACACCTCTGTCGGCGCAGAGCCCGCCGCGGATCGATACTTCACGCGGCGATGCCATGATCGCCGCCTACTTTCAAACCGAGACGCAACGTCTGCGCGACGCTTGTCTGACTGGAATCACCGAGCTCGACGACTGGACCAAGCAGCACGCGGGTTACCGCCAACAACTGCTGGAGATGCTGGGGCTCGACCCGCTTCCCGAGAAGACCGATCTGCAACCCGTGGTCACCGGCAAGGTCGAGCATGATCTGTTCACTGTCGAGAAGCTGCACTTTCAATCCCGGCCCGGCTTGTATGTGACGGGTAATTTGTATGTGCCCAAGAATGTTCAGGAGAAACTGCCCGCCGTTCTGTATGTCTGTGGACATGGCCGAGTGCTGAAAGACGGCGTCAGTCTGGGAAACAAGGTTCACTATCAACGTCACGGAGCGTGGTTTGCCAGGAACGGATATGTGTGCTTGATTATCGACACGCTGCAGCTTGGAGAAATCGAGGGCGTGCATCATGGCACGTACAATCACAATCGCTGGTGGTGGTTGAATCGAGGCTACACTTCGGCCGGTGTCGAAGCGTGGAATTGCGTGCGAGCACTCGATTATCTGGAGACGCGTCCCGAGGTCGATCCCACGCGGTTCGGTGTGACGGGCCGGAGCGGCGGCGGTGCCTACAGTTGGTGGATCGCCGCCCTGGACGAACGGATCAAGTGCGCCGTCCCCGTGGCGGGCACGACCGATCTGATGAATCACGTCGTCGATGGTTGCGTCGAGGGGCATTGCGACTGCATGTATATGGTCAACACCCATCAATGGGATTATCCGCAGGTCGCCGCATTGATCGCGCCTCGACCCTTGCTGATTAGCAACACCGATTCGGATCGCATCTTTCCGTTGGACGGAGTAGTGCGGACGTTTGAGAAGGTCCGACACATTTACGGTTTGCACGGAGCTCGTGATCGCGTGGCGCTGAACATCACGGCGGGCGGTCATCAAGATACCCAAGAGTTACAGGTCCATGCCTTCCGCTGGCTCAATCATCATCTCAAGGGAGACGATTCGCTGATTGAAACGACTGCGGTGCCGTTCTTCGAGCCGGAGCAATTGAAGGTCTTCGAGAAACTGCCCGAGGACGAGCTCAACACGCGCATCGACGAAACGTTCGTGAGCCAAGCCGTGCCGGCCGTGCCCGACGACGCGAGCCAGTGGCAAGAGCAACGCCAACACTGGCAGCAGGCCCTGCAAGCGAAGTGTTTTGCCGGATGGCCGGGAACTCCCGAGGACTTGCAATTGCGAGAAGTCTTTTCCGTCGAGCAGGAGGGAGTGAAATTCCAAGCCTTTGACTTCCTCAGTCAGACGCCGATTCAGCTCCGACTTTATCTGGCTCAACGCGCCACGTTGGAAAAGCCCGATTTGTTGGTGTTGAACGTGCTGGATGACACTGGCTGGAAGGAGTTCCTCGCGACGATGCGTCCGGCATTCGAAAAGCAATTGGACGAGGAGACGCTCCCCGAGGCGGACGTCGCGGGTTTTCAGCAGCTTCAGCAGATGTTCGATTCGTTCCCGTGGGCGATGGCTTATGTCGCGCCGCGGGGTGTGGGTCCGACGGCCTGGGATCAAAGTGAACGCAAGCAAACTCAACATCAACGACGCTTTTATCTGCTGGGGCAGTCTTTGGATGGCATGCGTGTCTGGGATACGCGTCGAGCGGTGCAGGCGGTTCGCGGGCTCGACCACTACACCGATGTGCCACAGTGGCTACAAAGTTCCCGAAGCATGGCCGGGGTTACGCTGTATGCCTCGCTATTCGAACCGGAAATCGTCCGTCTTGATTTGCATGACTTGCCCACCTCGCATCGCGACGGGCCCTACTTTTTGAACGTGTCGCGATTTCTCGACTTGCCTCAGGCCGTCGCGTTGGCCGCCGAGCGAAGTCGAGTCGCGCTGTACACGTCGGACAGCGAAGCGTGGACTTATCCTCAGCAGGTCAGCGAGGTACTGGGTTGGGAGGCCAAGCAGCTTCAGATTCGACAACCGAAGTAATTCGCCCGCACCCAGTCCCATTTTTTCACGGCTGCGGACGGGGCCTTGCGATGGTGAAGACCCGTGCCGCATACTTGCGTCCTGGGGGCTCGGAGTGGTGCCTCCCCCTTCGTTAAATGGCCAGTAAATCGGTTGGATTGTCATGCACGCCTGGATCGCGGAACGTACTCGAGCCTTCGACAGCAGCGGCATTCGCAAAGTCTTTGACTTGGCGAGTCAGCTCAAAGATCCCATCAACTTGTCGATCGGCCAACCCGACTTCGATGTTCCCGAGCCGATCCAAGCCGCGTGCATTGATGCCATCCAGAGCGGCAAGAACGGCTATGCCTTGACTCAGGGGATGCCCGTGCTGCGAGAGAAACTGCAGCAGCGGATCGACGCGGAGTATGGCCAGGCGAATCGAAGAGTCTTCGTCAGTTCGGGAACCAGCGGCGGTTTGGTTCTGACCATGCTCGCGTTAGTCAATCCCGGCGATGAAGTCATCATCTTCGACCCCTATTTCGTGATGTACACGTCGCTGGTGAAGTTGGCCGGTGGCGTCCCCGTCCTGATCGACACCTATCCCGATTTCCGCATCGATCTCCAACGGGTCGCCGCGGCCATTACACCCAAGACGAAAATGATCCTTGTGAACAGCCCCGCCAATCCCACGGGAGTTACGGCCACTGAAGCCGAACTACGCGGACTGGCTGAACTGGCCGCCGAACGGAATGTCGCCCTGGTGTCCGACGAGATCTATCGCTCGTTCATGTACGATGCTCCGTTCGTTTCCCCCGCGCGATTCAACGATCAGACGATTGTCATTGACGGCATGTCCAAGAGTCATGCGATGACCGGCTGGCGATTGGGGTTTGTGCATGGCCCAGCCGAAGTGATCGACACCATGATCAAGCTGCAACAGTATACGTTTGTGTGCGCACCCCAGCCCGCGCAATGGGCCGGCGCGGTGGCGATGGATGTGGATATCCACGAACACGTCGCGGCGTATCGCCGGAAACGGGATCGGTTGATCGAAGGCCTTGCGGATCTGTATGAAATCGTGAAGCCGGGGGGCGCGTTTTACGTCTTTCCGCAAGCGCCGTGGGGCAAGGGCTCGGAGTTTGTCGCCAAAGCGATCGAGAACAGCTTGTTGATCATTCCGGGGAATATCTTCAGCCGTCACGACACACACTTTCGAATTTCGTATGCCGCCGCAGACAGCGTCATCGAACGCGGCATCGAGGTCTTACGTCGCCTGGCGACCAAACCGTAACTGCTCGTTCCCCTGCTCTGGCCTGATTTCACTGCGTTGAAGGCTTCTTACCTCTCGTTCCCAGGCTCCCGCCTGGTAACGCACTGCGTTTGAGGCTCCGCCTCCGCAAGTTAGAAGTACGGTCCCGCCCAGCGACGAATCTGACTATCATTGATTAGCCAGCAATTGTCCAATCTCATCCACAGCGGCTTTGAGAGATTGCGCGGCCATTTGAAAGTTCGTGTGCGAGGAAATCTCGGGTTGGATCTCGATAAACTTTTCCGTGGCACGACGTAGCTTCGAGAATTTCTTATGAGCCTGCTTCAAATACGCGTCGGCGTCACCGGCTTTCCAAGGCGTTCCTAGCGCGAGCATATAGTCATACAGTTCGCGATGCACTTCGCACAGTTCGTCATCTTCCTCCGCTTCCTCGGAGTGTTTGAGGAAGGCGCGCACCATCCACACGTGGCTGAGCAGGGTGTCGACGCGATGCATGACTTCGACGGGACTCATCGGCGCAACAGCCGCAGGCATCAAAACGTGGGGCTACGTGGATTCGACTTCGGGGCTACTCGGGGATTCCGAAACGTCTGGGGCGGCGGGAGCCGGAGTCGAAACGGGCGGCTTGGCTGGACCGGCCTTGGGAGCGGCCACGAG
>JBGTHH010000385.1:0-4863 GCA_041746275.1 Pirellulaceae bacterium
GTAGACCTCGCGTCCGCCGCCGTGTACCGCGACGGCCGTTTCGATCTCGGCATCGCGCGGTAGGTCGAGCGGCGGTCGTCGTTCGGCCATCGGCACGGAGCTGCCCGCGAGCATCGGCATGTTGTTCGCGCGGGCCGTGTCGTACATCTCCTTCGCCCAATCCCAGCGATACGACAAGTGTTTGTCGTTGAATACCGGCAGATAGCGATCCGCACGCCGCATGACAGTAACGGCTTCGTCAAAGAATCGTTTGCGCGGATACAGATGCTGACCGCGGGCGTTGTACGGATAATCACCATGTTCGCCGATGATCAACACGGCATCCACGTCCAGGTCGTTCCCGCCCACGCAGAGTGCTTGCTCGATCGACGGATACAGGGGAATCTGAAATCGTTGTGAGACCTCCCGCGTCATGTCGTCATTGGAAAACTGATCGGCGTAGAACGAGACCACATCGACGCCGGGATCGGTCAACTGGCCGTTGAAATAGTAAGGCCCCAGGAAGTTTTCGAGGATGTTATAGGCGTGACTGCGGAATTGCAGCACGGTGAAGATGGCGGCGACGCGAGGCCGTTTTGCACTAGGTGCCGCAAGGAGTGGCGCAGCCAAATCGCCGTTCATCAGCCAGTGGCCGCCCAGGCACGTGGCAACTCCCGCTTGGTGAAGAAAACGCCGTCGGTTCGTGGTTCGCATGGTCCTCTCGTTTCCCTGGAGAAGCGTGTGGCTAATCATCAATTCGGTACTTGGCAATTCGCTCGGGATCGCCCTCGATGCCAAGTCCTGGTCGGTTCGGGACCGCCATCGTTCCGCCGCGGATCTCGATGCGCTCGGTGATGATGTCGTCTGCCAAACCATAGTACGTGGTGTCGTTGGCGAGCGAATAGGCTGGGCAGGCCGCCGCCACATGGATCATCGCCGCGGTCTTGGGACCAAGGTCATGGCCGCAATGCATGATGCAGGGAAGTCCCGCCGCTTCGCAAATCCGACCGATGGTCACACAGGGCAGAATTCCGCCAGCGATGTGGGTGTCTGGCAAAATGAACGCCGCCGCATCCGCGTGAAGAATGGCGAGCACGCTGCGGGGATCCGTCACGCTTTCGTTCAACGCGATCGGCACCGACGTCCGCGACCGCAACCACAGGGCATCGGATAACGGTTCCGCCGGGATGGGCTGCTCGAGATACTCGAGACCGTACGGCTCCAATCGCTGGCAGAGCGACAAGGCTTGTGGAGGCGAGTAAGCTCGATTCGGGTCGATCCGCAGTTTGAGTTTGTCACCCACAGCGTCTCGCACACCACGGACCATCTCGACGTCCTCGTCCATGTTCGAGCCCGCCTTGGTCTTGAGCGAACCGAATCCTTGCTCGACATAGTACGCCGCCAATTCACCCGCCCGTTCGTACGATTGAATTCCCATGCAGGCCGCGACTTCCACTCGCTGGCGAAGGATGCCACCCAACAACACGGCGACCGGCACTCCCAGGGCCTTGCCACACAAGTCCCACAAGGCCAATTCGATCCCCGACTTCAATCGCGTCTCGAGCGGACAGTCGCGATGAAACGCGTTGAGGTTTCGTGGATCCCTGCCAATCAGCCAATCGCGAGCTTGTTGTTGCATCTGGCCACTGCGGACACCCTCCAGGAAGTTGACGTTGTGCTCACCCCACCCCGAGAGTCCCGTGTCCGTTTCGACTTGCACGATCGCACTGCGCGTCGTCGAACTGCTGCGGAGGTGCGAACGATATGGCGCGAGAGGTGCGGTCTGTGGCACTTCGACGATGGTGACATAAACATTGGTCACTTGCATGAGTCACTCCTTGCATCGCGATCCGTCATCGCCTTGAATGGTGGTCTCACCACTTTGTTCCCCGGTGAACGTCGAGTTGAATGTCGAATCAAGTAGAACGGTAGTCCAGGCCATGAACAACCAGCCGATCACTTCTGAAGCACTCGCCGCTTCCGTCATCTCGGTACCGCCGTTGGCGCGCCATCCCGACTTGTCGTTGAACGTCGCCGAGAACGAGAAGCAGATCCGTCATCTCGAAGCGGGCGGCGTAACGACATTGTTGTATGGTGGGAACGCGATTCTGTACCACATGGCCTTGAGCGAATACGCGGATTTCGTCGATATGTTGGCGGAACTGGCGGGGGAACAGACACTGGTGATTCCCTCCGTCGGCCCGGCCTACGGCACGATGATGGACCAAGCCTCGATCCTGTGCGACATGCCTTTTCCCACGGCCATGATTCTGCCGACGCGCGATATGGCTACGTCCGACGGAGTGGCGATTGCAGTGCGGCACTTCGTCGAAAAGGTGAATCGACCCGCGGTGCTCTACATCAAACACGATGGATATATTGACATCGCGCACGTCAAACAGTTGATGGACGAGGGCTTACTCTCCTGGATCAAGTACGCCATTGTGCGTGACAACATTTCCCGCGACGACTACCTGCGCGAATTGATCGATGCGGTGGGATCGAAGCGAATTGTCAGCGGCATTGGCGAACAACCGGCGATCACTCATCTACGCGATTTCGGCTTGGCGAGTTTTACCTCCGGATGTGTCTGCATCGCGCCGCGGTTGTCATTGCGGATGTTGCGGGCGATACAAGCGAGCGACTATGTCCTGGCCGACGAGATTCGTCAGGCCTTCACGCCGTTAGAGGACTTGCGCAACGCCATCCATCCCGTCCGAGTTTTGCATACGGCCGTGACGTTGTCGGGCATCGCGACCATGGGTCCCCTGTTGCCGTTGCTATCCGAAGTCGGCGGCGAGGAAGCACTGGCCATTGGTCAAACCGCGAAGCAATTGCTGGCCAAGAATTAGCTCGGCTCAATGAGTCTCGGCCATGTCGCGAGCATGATAGCTGCTGCGGACAAACGGCCCGCTCGCCACCTTCTTAAAGCCGAGCTGAGTCGCGAGTTGACCTAATTCATCGAACTCCGTGGGGGGAACATACTTGACGACGGGCAGGTGTTTGGGCGATGGCTGAAGGTATTGTCCCAGGGTCAGGAAATCGCAGCCGTAGTCCAACAAATCCGCCAAGACATCGAGAACTTCTTCGCGGGTTTCTCCCAGCCCGAGCATCAGACCGCTTTTGGTTTTGATCCGTGGCGATTGTTGTTTGACATAGCGCAGCAACTCCAGCGTCCAGCGATAGTCGGACTTCGGACCGCGCACCTGGCGATAGAGACGCGGGACGGTTTCGGTATTGTGATTGAAGACTTCGGGTGCCGCTTCCGCCACGCGGCGGAGGGCCGCTGGATTATGTAAAAAGTCGGGGGTCAGCACTTCCACGGTCGCGCCCGTGCGCTCGCGGACGGCCAATACACAGCGATAAAAGTGCTCGGCTCCACCGTCCGCCAAATCATCGCGGGTCACCGAGGTGATGACGACATGCCGCAATCCTAAGCGGTGAGCCGCCTCGGCCAATCGAGCCGGCTCGTCGTCTTCCAGGGCCTCGGGGCGGCCGCGCGACACCGCACAGAACCCACAGGGTCGCGTGCAGACGTTCCCTAAAATCATGAACGTCGCCGTCTTTTGCGCATAGCACTCCATGCGATTCGGACAGCGAGCATTATCACAAACGGTTTCGAGCCGCAGTTCTTCCAACAGGTTGGCGGTGAAATGATTGGCATTGCCGCGCGGAATTTCGCGACGCAGCCACTCGGGCAGACGACGTGGCGATGTCGCAGTAAGAATCGGCAATTCAATCGGCGCGGAAGGCGAATTCACGAGCAGGTCCTATAAGCTGGTTCAACCAGGGATGGCCGGTGTGGATATTGTGACGCTCACAGTCAAACGCTTGGAGCAACGAGGTAATGAGCGCCGTTCGCACACTCGTCATTCTAACCGGCAATCGTCGTTCGGCGAGGAGACAGCTCATCGTCTCCTGCTCTCGATCCGCGCCCCGCCCCGCGGACGTGACGACGTGCCCAAAGGGAGCCATTCCCGGTGCGACGTTGATAAACGCTCCTTGCGAGGTTGTGCTGTGTTGGACGGAGATTCCGATTGCCGCCAGCAGGCCCGTGCGCCCCCAGATGCCTAAGCTGCCACCTCGTGTCCGAGGCCGAACTTGCAGGTGCTCCAGCGTAGTGATTACAGCGGACTGCAGCCGTCTTAAATACTCGCCGGGCGTCCAAGCGAACGAATCCAGAGGAACAATCGGGTAGACGGCCAACTGACCCGGTGCATGCAAGATGCAGCCACCCCCTCGATTCAGCCAGTGGATTGGCAACTGAAGACGCTCCAGTTCCTCGGCGCGGAGATGAATGTGCCCACGTGAACCCGATCGACCAATCGTGATCGTGGGCGGATGCTCACATAACAAAACCACGATGTGCGGGCGAGATTCACCGCTAATCTCAAACATTAACCGCTGTTGCAATCGCCAGCAGTCGTCCCAGGCGACTTGCCCGAGCATGTGAATATCCGCGACCGCTTCGGATGGTTGAAGGTGCTGGCGAATCATACCAAGACTTCGTCCCCAGGACATGGATTGTAGGGCAGACCAAATCGAATGTAGCAGCCTCCCAAATTCCTCGGAAGATCAGCTCCCATCCGGTGTCTTGATACGTGGTTGGTGTCTGCCAACTGTTCGTAGGGAAGAAAATCGGCTATAGCTGAAGGACTTCCGCCGAATTCCCCCTAGCATTTGGAGCATCGTTTCGATTCAATCATGGCTAATAAGTCCCGCAAACCCGCGCCTGACACCGGACAAAAGCCCATCGCCGAGAATCGCAAGGCCCGACACAATTATCAGATCTTGGAAACGCTGGAGTGCGGTATCGCGTTGGTTGGCAGCGAGGTCAAGAGTTTGCGCAACGGCAAGCTATCCTTGGAAGAATCGTATGGACGC
>JBGTHH010000386.1:0-3047 GCA_041746275.1 Pirellulaceae bacterium
TAGTTCATTGACAGTTGCGTGAGCCATTTGGTCGCGGACGTTACCAGGATAGCTGGCCTCCACAACTTCGGCTTGGATAAAGACCACGAGTTCACTTTCGCTGATCGTGGTTTCGTGATGCCGGAACAAGATACCGATATGCTTCAATCGCATAAAACCCGGTAAACCGGAGGCCGTCTCGATTTCGTTGCGGCGCACCAGCCCGCCGATCACGGCGGTTTCCCCGTTGTTCAGCTTCAGTCGTGAAGTCGCGGAACGGCGATCGATGATCGGTTGACCGTTATTGAAGCCGTTAAGCACACTAAACTCGGGAGTCACCTGCAAGAGAATGGAGTCGTCATCCATGATGTTGGGAGTGACGCGCAGGATGATACCCGCTTCGCGAAATTGGGTGGTGCCAATGTTTCCGCCCTGGGCAGTTTGCGTCAGCTCTTGAACCGGGATCTCCTGCACGCTTTCAAAACTGGCTTCCGTGCGGTCATAGGCCATGATATTCGGACGAGCCAATAGTCGAGCTCCATCGGTGCGCTCCAAAGCTTCAATTACCGAACGGAAATCGAAGTGTCGGCTGAGGTTATTCAGTGTCACCAAACCGCCAACTGCTGGTGCAGCGGGGCCTGTGCCCGCAGTCGTGGCGGCAGCCGCTGCGCCCGTCGCGGCGGCCGTCACGGGAGCAGCTACGGGGGGCGTCGAGTACATGCGGCTGTCAAAGCCAAACACCGATTGCGGGTCACCCGATCCATTGATCCGGCCTTTGCCCAGTTGTGACCAATTGAAGCCCAGCTTCTCCATCACTTCGACATTCACGTCGTACATATGGGCCGTAATGCGGACTTGTTTGCGGGGGATATCCACGCGTTGGAGCAACATGGCCGCCGCCCTGATCCCGGCGGGAGGTGCCGACACGATCACCTTATTCTCTTCCGGGACGACACTGACCATCGAACTATCCACCAGGTTTTGAATCGCCTGAGCCAGAATATCCGCCGCGATGTACTGAGGACGAAACACTTCGATCTGCATCTCGACTTCAACGATTGTGGGTCCCGTCGCGGGGGCGGTGACGGTGCCCCCGTTGGAAATTGATGGCAACGGCTGCAATGCCTGGCGTTCCTGTTCGATTCGCTGATCCCGTTGGACGTTGCGACTGGCATTCGCTTCCAATTCGGCGAGAAACCGTTGCACGCGTTCGATCACCTCGGGCGAGTCAATGATGAAGAGGCTTTTTGAGGACTGAAGTGGCTGTAACTGCCCATTCTTCGAGAGTAGTAGTTGGACGCTGCTGGCGACTTCCTGGGGATTAACGAATTCCAACGGCAGCAGGATCGTTCGTTGATCGGGCTTGATCGTCATTTCGTCCAGGCGGGTGATCAGCAGACTCTTCCCGACTTGGCGGTAACCATAACCCCGGGCCACCAAAATGGACGTCAAGACTTCTCGCAGCGTCGCGTCCGTAAAGGCTCCGCTCACAAAGTCCTTCTGCAGTTCGTTTCCGGACACGATATCGATGCCCCACTCTCGCTGAATCGCAAATAGCCATTCGACGAGCGAGGCATCTCGTAAGATGATCGTGCCTTTTTGGTCGAGCTTGGTCTCCAGCGAAACGATGGGAGCTACGAGTTGGGGTTGCTCGTCCTGGGCCAATACCACTCCCAAATCAACAAGCCCTAGGGGTTGGAGCAAGACCGCGAAGACCGCGCACGTCGCCACGATCGCCGACCCACTTCGCGCATGGGGGCGGCGAGCGTTCTCGGATAATGGGCGACGGTTGCTCATGTGTCCTCCACTGACACTTAGCTTCCCCACTCCTTGGGGAAGCTTACTTTCCCTAGCCGACTACGACTCCAGCGTTTTTCTCACAAGATCGAACAGCAATAATTCCATATCTAACGTGGCTGTTCCCGAATCTTCTCCCGCTCCATCCGTAATACTCTTGATCGTGATGGCTCGGCTATGCAGCACTTGGTCCACTCGATGAATCTGTTCTAAGAATCGATATAAACTCTCCATCGGTCCGGAAACGGACAGCACAAGCTGGCGCGTTTCGAGCCGATACGGGGTGTCCACACCGACGCCGACAAATCTGGCTCCCGTGACCGGATGATCGTCTTCTTTCCAATCGCGACGAGCCGGTTCGGCTAGTCGCGCCTTCCTCAGAGTGCAACCCGTCTGACGTCCTAGTTGCGTCAGATAGGTTTGCAGATTCTGTGCTACTTTGTCCGTGACCAAACGCTGTTCGAGCTTGGCAAGTTCGCCGGTTTTCCGGGCATGGAGTTCCTCAAAGCGGGGCAGTTTTTCCAGATCCCTCTGGGACTTTTCCACTTGAACCCGCGCATGCCGGACACGCTGGCTTGCCGCGCTATATTCATCGGCGGCTGGCAGGATCACCACAAGCGCAGCGAAAATCGTGAGGATTATGACGATTTGCGTCCTCTTTTTGTGGTCCACAAACCGTCGTAGGAGTGGTTCAATCATTACGAGCCGTCCTTTCGATAGGATCCGTGTGATCGACATACCTGCACTTGATGTCGAAGCGGATGGCGGGACCGCGTTTCAGTTGAATCGGTTGTTGCCCTTCCAGGCTGACGTCCTGCAACGCCGGGACTTTCTTAAGTTGGTCGACGAAACCGTACACCAGATCGACGGTGCCCCCGGGACCTTGGATCGCGACCGAGCCATCTTGCTCAATTCGCAAAGTCTCCAACCACACACCACGCGGGCGACACTGGCCGATGGCGGCCAGCAGTTTGTGATAGGCGGGGTTACTGACCGAGGCATTGATGCGGGTCAGATAACCGATCCGCTTGACAGCCAGTTCCGTCTCCATTTGCATGAGTCGCACGTTTTGCGCTTGGCCTTCGAATGCCAACTGTTTCTGCTCGATCCGTCCGGCCCAACGATGTTGCACGAGGGCGGCCCCGTAAATGCCCGCCGCTATTAGAAGTGAGGCGGCAATGGGCCATGCCGATTTGAGCAACGTGGGAATCAGCGGCCCCTGCCGCGAATCACGATACGCGTCCAGCAGATCGGGCAAGCCTCGATCCTGG
>JBGTHH010000387.1:0-6501 GCA_041746275.1 Pirellulaceae bacterium
TTGATGACACAGATCGATGACCGCCGTGAAGTCGGCCACGGTTTGGGCGACCTGCGTTTTCTGATAGGCGCTGGTCAGCAGTTCCTGCACGCCCTGCTGCGCGGCACATTGATCCGCGAGCGTCAAAACAAGGGTCGCGAGTAGATAAAGCGAAAGGGCAAACCGCGTCATGGCAAATCCTCCGTGATCCATGCGTAGTGGTTGATCGTGTGATCGGTGAACCGCGAATTGCGAATTGCGAATTGCGAATTGCAAACGGCCCAGGCGAAGACCTTGACGGCGGTCGCCGGGGAAGTCCGCTATCCTTGCGGTTGGGTCATGCTCATCGGGTCCAAGGCTTCATTGAGCGTGTTTTCGGGCAGCACTCCCTCCTCCCGACATAACTCGCGAATCGTCTTTCCCGATTTGAACGCTTGCTTGGCCAGAGCCGCTGCTTTCTCGTAGCCAATGTGCGGGTTGAGACTGGTGACCATCGACAGGCTCTTCTCGACACCCGCTTCGCAGGCTTCCGGGTTGGCCTCCATCCCCTCGGCGCAAAAGTCGACAAAGGCCCGCGTGACGGAGGCGAGAAGCTGAATGCTCTCCAACACCCCCTGCCCCATCACGGGCATCATGATGTTCAACTGAAATTGCCCTCCCGCAGCGCCACAGACTGTAATGGTCTGGTCCGTTCCCAGCACACGGGCCGCCACCTGCATCATGCTTTCGCACATCACGGGGTTCACTTTGCCGGGCATGATCGAGCTGCCGGGCTGCCGATCCGGAAGCTTGACTTCATAGAAGCCGCAACGTGGACCGGAGCTGAGCCAGCGGATGTTGTTCGAGACATTGAATAGAGTTGTCGCGATGACCTTGAGCTGGCCATGGCACTCGACCAGTCCATCCCGTTGCGCGTTGGCCTCAAAATGATCAGGTGCTTCGACGAAGGCAATGCCCGTCTGTTCGGCCAGGCAAGCGGCCACTCGGCGACCAAATTCGGGATGGGTATTGATTCCCGAGCCGACCGCCGTGCCACCTGCGGGCAGTTCTAAAACCGCTTCGATCGCTCGACGAGCCCGACCGACCGACAGCTCCAATTGACGCGCGAATCCACCAAACTCCTGACCCAGTCGTAACGGTGTGGCATCGGCCAAGTGAGTCCGACCGATCTTGATGATTCGATCCCACTCCTTGGCTTTCTGAGCCAGCACGTCGGCGAAACGTTGCAAGGCGGGGAGCAAGTCGTTCTGAATCTTGCACGCGGTGGCCACGTGGATGGCCGTGGGGAAGATGTCGTTGGTGCTCTGCCCCATGTTGACGTGGTCGTTGGGGTGGATCGGCTTGTCCGCTTGAAAGCGATCCCCGCCCAGGATCTCGATGGCGCGATTCGAGATCACTTCATTGACATTCATATTGCTGGAGGTTCCCGAGCCGGTTTGGAATACGTCGATCGGGAACTCGCGGTCAAACTTGCCTTCGGCCACTTCGCGACACGCGCTCAACAACGCTTCTACTTGCGCGGCATCGAGCGTATTCTTGCCGGTTCCCGTGAGTTTTCCCAAATCGCGGTTAGCCACGGCGCAGGCAAACTTCACCAAACCCATGGCATGAATCAGATCGGGGGGCAAGGTCCAGCCCGAGATGGGAAAGTTCTCGACGGCTCGTTGCGTCTGAGCCCCATAATAAGCTTGGGCGGGGACTTGTACCTCCCCCATCGAGTCGTGTTCCGTGCGTAGCTCGTTCATGGTCGTTCCGTAGTGTCGCAAGGGTCTCGTAAACGGTGGGGCGACAGGCAGCCGGGGCTCATGATAGCTGGAAGTCGCAAACGCTCCAAGGCGATTCGTGGGGGTTAAGCGTCGGTGGGGCGCCGCGACGCCAGCATCGGCTGTAGCTCGTCCACAAAGTCCCGCACATCCTTGAACTCACGGTAGACACTTGCGAACCGCACAAAAGCTACTTGATCCAGCTCGCCCAAGAAGCCCATCACCAAGCCGCCGAGGTGATAGCTGTCGACTTCCGTGTCAAAATTCGCGTAGATTTCCGTCTCGACCTTGGCGATCACGCCATCGATCTGCTCGTCGCTGATCGGACGCTTCCAACAGGCCAGTGCCAGTCCATGTCGCATCTTCTCGCGACTGAATGGCTCGCGGGCACCGCTCTTTTTGATGACCTTGATGGCCATCTCTTCCAAACGCTCGTAGGTGGTATAGCGACGTTTGCAATTGAGACACTCGCGGCGGCGGCGAATCGCGAATCCATCCTCACTGGCGCGCGAGTCGCTTACGCGGTCGTTATCGATGCGACAGAAGGGACATCTCATGCGTGCAGCATCCGACGACGAACTAGGGAGAAAGGCGATCCGGCCAAGTTACTATACCGTGAACGCGTTTGTTGAGGATACCCGATTCGTGGCGCGGATGCCGACCCGCTCGCAAGAAACTCGCCCTGCTAACGAATCCCTCCACGCCTGGCTATAATGCCGTCCGCTGTCCTAGAGCCGAATTCCAAGTCGATGCCCGAACCGAACGCGGAGAACGCCGAGGATGAACTGTCAATCATGTGGAGCGGAATTGCCCGATGCCGCGTTGTTCTGTCCCAAGTGCGGCGAACGGTTTCCGCAGGAAGGTGAAGCCGGCGATGCAGCGACGCCCCGTGAGCGGTTCAATACCGCTGCGATGTCGCGTCGAGAAGGCACTGGTACCGAGATCGAGGAAAAGCTGTGGGAGGGCACGTACTCCGGGAAGGCCATGCTCGGCACGTGGATCTTGGGTGCCCTGGCGAGCGTGGGATTGGGCATTGGTGCCGCTTTCTTCCTGCCGCTAGCTATCGGCATCCCCGTCATTTGGCTCATCTTGGGTGGCGCCTTGGCTTATGAGAAGCTGAGCATTCACTACGAATTGACCACGCAACGCCTGATCCATAAGAGCGGCTTTTTCAAGCGTGTGTCCGATCGGATCGAGGTAATCGAAATCGATGACGTGTCATTCGAACAAGGCATTGTTCAGCGGATGATGAATGTTGGCACAATCCGCATCCAATCGGATGATCGGACTCACCCGGAGCTCGTGCTGTATGGGATTTCCGACGTCAAGGTTGTGGCCGATCTGATCGACGATGTACGTCGCAAAGAACGTCGTCGCCGCGGACTCCACATCAATTCCATGTAACCGCCTGTCCGAAAAGGGGTCTGACCCTTTGGAGGCGAGTCGATTTCACTGGGCGGTTGGCCTCGCCGGAGAGGGTCTGACCCCTTTTCGGTCAGGCTCTAAACGCGTCACGCTGGAATCGCGCCCGGGCCTTTCTCACGTGAGCCAACCGCCGCGATGGCCGGACTTGCCAAATCAAAAGACCAGTTCGATCTGTTCCAATCGCTGACGCGTTTCCGCCATCAGGGCGTCTTCCGCGGCTTCGTCAGCCGCTTCGTAAGTCACCGAGAATCGCAGGAAGGCACCGGCATCGTCCCAGGGCACCGTGACGATCGATTGCCGCGTGATCAGGAATTGGCTGGCGGCCTCCGCTGTCTCGAACTGCTCGCCGCTCGCCACTCCCCGCGGCGATTTGGTGTAGAGGAAATAGGTCCCGCCGGGCATGGCACATTCAAAGCCACAAGCCTGCAGCGTCGCAACCAGTTTGCGAAGGCGGCGTTGATACTTCTCTCGCGTGTGCCGCGGTATCGCAGGTTCGTCCAAGGCCGCCGCCGCCGCTTTCTGGATGGCGATGAACTGCCCCGAATCGCAATTGTCCTTCACGTCGGCAAACGCCTGCACGAGCTGCGGATGGCCACACACCCAACCAATACGCCAGCCGATCATGTCGAAGCCCTTTGACAACGAATGGACCTCGACGCCGACATCGCGAGCACCGGGCACGCTGAGGAAGCTGAGTGGTTCGCCCTCGTAGGTCAGCATGATGTGGGCCGCATCCTGCACGACGACGATTTGATTCTGCTTGGCGAAATCAATCACGCTGGAGAAGAACTCCCGGGTGGCCACCTTGCCCGTGGGACTGTTTGGATAGTTCAACACCAACAACTTGGCCTTGGCCGCAATGTCACTAGGAATGCCGGCTAGGTCCGGGAAAAACTGATTCTTGGCCAGCAGGGGCAATTTATAGACGCTTCCGCCGTAGTACGCCGTGTGAGTGCCCGCGACGGGATATCCCGGGACGGTCATCAACGTCACGTCTCCGGGATTGATGAAGCACGCCGGCAGCGTGGCCAAGGCGGGCTTCGAGCCAATGCAATGATTGACTTCGGTCGCCGGATCGAGCTCCACGCCGAACTCGCGTTGCATAAACCGCGCGGCGGCCTGCTTGAAGGCCGCGATCCCGTTGTCGGCGTAACCGCGGTTCTCCGGCCGATTGATCTCCTCGGCCATCACGCGACGCACCAATTCGGGAGCCATCGCGTCGTTCTCGCCGATGCCGAAATCGACCAGCGAACGTTGGGGATAATCCGCCAAGGCTTGGCGCTTGGCACGCTTGATCTTCTCAAACTTATAAATCGCACTCCCTTTGCCGTAGTTCGCGCCGCCAATCCGGTCCGCAAAGAGCTGCTGAAAATAAGGATCGGTCATGGTCTTCCCTGGAGTTCCTTGTAGGCGTGGTCACTCGCTGTGCCTTGCGAGGCCGCGTCCAGTTTCATGGCTAAACGTAACGGAGACTGGTACGTCAGGCTTTCGAGTCTGACTGAGACAGAACCCGTCGCATGGCTAAACGTAACGGAGCCTTCTTCCTAGGACAACGGGTTACTGGGACAACGGGCCAAGCCGACCGAAGTGGCGCTGTCCAACTAAGCTCCAAAGCCAAACAGCTTGGCCGCTGTCCCGCCTAACACGCGTGCTTGATCGTCCGACGACAGATGGGCGAGCAACCCGCGAGCCTGCTCGAAGGCGGCACGATAGCTCGCGCCTGTTGCCTGGGCACCGAAACCGCCACCATAAATCATCCGCTCGGCTCCATAGGCCTCGGTGAGCTGCCGAATCACGGGCTGAATGTCGCGATGCGGGTAGCTGGTGGAAGCGGGGATCGCCGCGAGTTTCATAATTGTCTGGGGAAACCGCGACCACTTGACCACCACCGCGTGTTCGTCCGGAGTGCCTTGGAACGGACGCCCCAGATGATCGATGATCACACGCGTCGACGAAAACTCGCGAATCAACGGTTCAAAGCCAGGTGCGTAACGCGGTTCAAAATGAAGCTGAACCGCCAAGCCCAAATCGCTTGCCATCCGCCACAAGCGACGCAATTCCGCTGTGCCGAACGGCGGCAAACGATCGGGAGCATAGGCATGAACCCGCACTGCGATCAGATCCAGTCGTTCGGCGAGCTGCGGTAGCTGGTCCAAAGAACCCGACTGATCCGCAAAGCAGAGGGCCGTACCCTTGAGTCGCCGACCGCCCACCGCCAAGCAGTGTTCCAGGTAGCGATGGTCGTCCTGATACGGCTCGGGATGCACCACCACAGCGTAATCCACTCCGGCCTCGTCCATGCACTTCAGCAGGTGCTCGGGCGTGGCGGCATCCGGGGGCTGGTAGGGCCCGCGTTGGTGATACGGAAAACGGGCGTCGCCCTGTCCAGCGAAGCAGTGCAAGTGGGCATCAACCCGAGGAACTCGAGGTGCATCCTCCTGAGCCAAACTCGGGGCGGCGCTCGCTCCTAACGCCATCCCGACCGAAGCTTTGAGAAAGCACCGGCGGTTCACTGCGATCGACATGTTTTGGGCTCCGTGTGTCTGGGCTTAAACGTCTTGGTATCGTTGCTTCTCGCGAGAGTGGTCGAGCGCGGCGTGGCACGCCCCGTAGCTTAACCTGCGTTACCGGAATATAAACAGTTTCACAAGAAATCATAAGGAACTCGAATGGACGGCGTATACTTCGCGGCAGTCAAGATCATCGTGGGGCTTGTGGGGCTGGTCGTCGGGGGCGAGATGCTGGTACGCGGCGCGTCGGCACTCGCGGCGGCTGTCCGCATTTCACCGCTGGTCATCGGGTTGACGGTTGTGGCCTTCGGCACCAGCGCTCCCGAATTGGCCGTCAGCATTCAATCCGCATGGGAAGGCGTCGCGGATTTGGCCGTGGGCAACGCGGTGGGGAGCAATATCTTCAATGTCTTGTTCATTCTGGGGCTGTCCTCGCTGATCACTCCGTTGATTGTGTCGAGCCAATTGATTCGCTGGGACGTGCCGCTGATGATCGTCGCCGCCCTCATGCTGCCAATCTTCGGCTTCGACGGTCGACTTAGCCGAGTGGATGGACTGATCATGTTCTCGTGTTTGCTGACATACATTGTCTGGCTGGTTCGTAAGAGTCGCCAAGAGCCCGAAGCGATTCAGGAAGAATATGCGAGGGAGAACCCCACGATCGCGCAGCCGACCACGAAGACCTATCTGATCCATGTGGGCTTCTTAGTGGGTGGATTTGTCCTGTTGTGTTTGGGCTCGAGTTGGTTGGTCGACGGCTCCGTGTTCGTGGCACGCATCTGGGGTGTCAGTGAACTGATTATCGGCTTGACGATCGTCTCCGT
>JBGTHH010000388.1:0-6370 GCA_041746275.1 Pirellulaceae bacterium
CGGCTTCAGCTTCGCCTTGCTTGCTTCCAGCACGGTGCGATGGAACTGATCGGTGATCGCTTTTTGCTGCTCGGCCGTGCGCTCTGCTCGGTCCTTGCGAATTGCTTCGACGAGCGGCGGCGTGAGTCCCGGCCGATTCAGAGCGCGCATGAACGCTTCCCACACTTTTTGGGATTCGAACGACTTGCCGGCTTGCGGCAACGTCGCCTCGACGTACTCCTCGACTTGCTCGGGTGTCTCGAAGTAGCGTTCATACACCCAATCGTCATCGTACTCGCAACTGTCGGTCGTGTACTCGCGACAGACTTGCGGTCGCGTTTCATAGATGCCACACCGGTGGTCGGACTGCAAATGCTTGCAGACAGTATGCACTAGCAGATACCACGTCTCGTCCTCGGTGAAGATGCTGGCCTTGTCATGCAGCAAGTACCAACGCAAGAAATCGAAATCGCGGCGACTTTTTGGCGTTTCGATCGGCAGCGCGAAGTAGCGACAGCACTTGGCGGTACAATGATCGCACAGCACCTCACCGGGCTGGAGATCTTGGTGTCTGGGCTTAGCGGCCAGCGTCATCGACATCCTGCATTCTCCTGCGTTCGACAACCGGAACGAGGCTCCAAGTTAGCAAACGCTCGGAAAAATGCCTAGGAGACGCGGACGCGTACCAATTAATTTTCCGGTAACGATATCCTTGGATCCATGGCCGGATTTTCTTCGTTTATTTGTGGAGTAGCCGCCACGCACGTGTCCCGTGGCACACCGGATTCGCTAACTTCCAGCCAGCGCCGACGCACGTTCAAACAACTGGCGACTATCTGGATCCTGCGGTGCTAACCGGAGGGAGTGGCCGAGGTGCTCTAACGCTTCGTTCGGCCTACCTTGGTCAAGCAGAATCCGGCCAGCATTGGTATGCGCGGCGGCGTAGGCCGGGCGATAGTTAGCGGCCCGCTGAAACGCGGACAAGGCACCCTTTGCATCACCCTGTCTTTCTAAGGCATGTCCCAGGTTAAAATGCGCCAGTGTATAATCCGGCTTCAACCGAAGCGCCACTTGAAACGAGCTCGTCGCGTCGGCGAAACGATTGCCGCAGAAATACGCGACGCCGAGTTGAAACCAGACTTCCGCGGACTCTGGATGTCGACGCGACGCGGTCATCAATACCGCCTGGGCCTGGTCAATCCGTTGGGTTTGTACCAAGGCTCGTCCGAGTGCGCTGACGACTCGGGGATCCTGATCATCGCGAGCTACCGCCTGGCGCAAGACTTCAACTCCCTCGCCCCACCTCTCCTCGGAAAACAGCGATTGGGCTTGTTGAAGGTGCCATCCCGAGTCCTGTCGCAGTTGGACGACATCGGCCGCGACCGGGTCGTGCCACTCGAGGGGCGAGTTGGGCAGAGATTCGGCGATCTTCATTTCCTCCAGGGCAGCCTGGTCGTTGCCCATCTGTTGGTGCAGTTTTGCCAGAAATTCGTGAGCAGATCGTTCGTCGGGAGCCAAGCGGATGGCCCGACTTGCCTGTGCGAGTGCCTCTTGGTATCGACCACGAAGCTGCGACAATCGCGCCAGCGCCAACGGAGGCCGGACGTGGTCGGGTTGCAGACGCTCGGCTATCCGCAGGTGAGATTCTGCTTCCGCCCATTCGCCTAGATCAATCAGCAACTCGCCCAACCGGCAATGCACAACACCAAAGTCTTTGTTTAACCGAACTGCGCGGCGCCAACAGTCCGCTGCGGCCTCCCGATCCGAAACCGACCGGTTCAATCCCAACAGGTAGGGCCAACGGAAGTCGTCTCGCGCCAGGATTTGGGCCTGCTCGAAACATTGACTCGCCTCGAATTCAAACTGGTGCGCGAACAACAACATTCCCAGGTATCCCCAGGCATCTCCCGAGTCGGGCTGACGCTCCACCGTCTCGATGGCTCGCGAGATCGTTTTCGCGACCGTCGCCGGAGAGCCTTCCAGAGGGATATTCGGGATCGGGATCACCGGCGGATTGCCGGGACCGGCCAGCCACCAAGTTGCCCCGATTACGGAAAGCAAGACAATTCCCCCGAAGATCCACCAAGCTCTCGTTGTCGGGCGTTGATGTCCAATTCGTGACTTGCGATGACGTGGACTCACGGTACTCTCTCTGTCCTCGCGCTAAGACGACGAACTTCACCCTTGTTAGAAAGAGACCACTCGCGGTGCTTCTTCAAACGAACCGCAGAGGTCCTGATGTCCATCCGTGTCAATATCACCGACGGCGACTCCCATGTCAAAGCGAGAATCGTCCAACTCGGACGCTGCCGTTACGTCGACAAAGTGGCCGACCGCTTCCTCGTGGCACAACCGATTTGGTTGGAGTCTTCCAAGCCAAGGGGAAAATCTTGTGGTGGCGGGAACTCGTGCTAAGATCATGCGCATGAATGCACCACTCTCCTCTGCTTCCAATCACACATTATCATCCCGGTTGCTCCGCAATTCGTGGAACTTCCGGCGAGATCGCGCCGCGGGACTCGGTCTCGCGCTTTGTGGGCTGGTTCTTTTCAGTGCCTGTCAGAGGAATGGTGCCCTCATCACCGAGGGAGAGACCGCCGCGCAAAGGCAAGAGGCGGGACACGAGTTGAACAGGCCGTGGTTTACCGAGATCACTCGCGAAACCGGTTTGAACTTTGTTCATGCCGCTTATGGGACCGAAGGATATTTCTTTCCGGCAATCATGGCACCGGGTGTGGCGTTGCTGGACTACGATCAGGATGGCTACCTCGATATCTTTGTGGTGAACGGGATGGCACTGGCCCATCTTGGCATCTCGAAACAACCCCCGACGGATCTGCATCAGACCCCGACGGGAGGCAATCGGTTATGGAGACAGGGGGCCGACGGCCAGTTCACAGATATGACTGTGGTAGCCGGGCTCGATGTTCCACTGTACGGAATGGGAATTGCCATCGGGGACGTGAATAATGATGGTTACCCCGATATCTACGTTTCCTGTTACGGGGCAGATCACTTATTCCTGAACCGCAAGGATGGAACATTCGAGGACATCACCAGTTCCGCAGGCATTGATAATCAGCATTGGGGCGCATCCGCAGTTTTCTTCGACTTCGATCGGGACGGCTGGCTCGACCTGTTTGTAACCAATTACGTAGATTACGATCCCGGTCAACCCTGTTTGTCGGGAGGGGGACAGGATTTTTGTAATCCGGCTTTGTTTCTCGGCACGCCGGATCGCCTCTACCGCAACATTTCGGGACGCTTGGCAGGAGGATCTGCGAACGATCCCAGCGATGGGGAGCCCACGTCAGAGCGTCGTCCAGATCCGGCCGGAACGGTGTCGTCGCCTCCGGCAACCCTCGTTCAATTCCAAGATGTGAGCCTCGCCAGCGGGATCGCTGGGAAGATGGGACCTGGACTGGGTGTCACGACTGGCGACCTGACTGGAGACAACTGGCCGGATGTCTATGTCGCCAATGACGGTCAAGCCAATTTCCTCTGGGTCAATCAGCGAGATGGAACCTTTCGCGATGAGGCACCCTTGCACGGACTGGCATATGATGCCATGGGGCGTAGCCAGGGAAGTATGGGGATCGCAATGGCAGATGTGAATCGCGATGGTTTATTAGACCTGCTGGTTACCAACTTGGATGGGGAAAACAACTCCCTCTATCTTAGTCAGTCCGGTGCAGGATTCCGGGAAGCTTCGACTTCGGCTGGGCTCGGGCCCAGCTATCCCCATACCGGTTTCGGAACCGCCTTGGTCGATCTCAATCATAACGGCCGCTGGGAACTCTTGGTCGTCAATGGCCGAGTCCGCCGCGCGGGTCACTCCAGCCCCATCCATCCCGCTTTTTCGGCGGAGAGAGACGTCGGCGAGAGAACCGCCCGCACCGCAGGTTTTGCATGGAGTCGCTATGCGGAGCGAAATCTATTATTTCAAGAGCAGAGTGACGGGATATTTCAGCAGGTGAAACATTCGGCGGATCCATTTCTAAATCCGGCTGAAGTGTCTCGCGCCCTGGCGATTGGCGACATCGACAATGATGGCGATTTGGATCTCGTCGTCACCAACTCGGGAGGTGCCCTACGTCTCCTGCGTAATGATGCACCAAAGGACGGGCATTGGCTCAGCCTGCGCGTGCTTGACTCCCGCTATGGGAATCGAGATGCCTATGGTGCTCAAGTCACGCTCGTCCAGTCCGATCGGAAATGGTCTCGCGTGTTGCAGCCCGGTTCAAGTTACCTATCCTCGCACGACCCGCGACTTCATTTCGGATTGGGCGAGGTGAGCACGATTGATCACATTGACGTTATCTGGCCGGACGGTCTGGAGGAGCGTTTCCAGGGCGGTCCCGTCGATCAATTTCGCACGATCACCTTCGGCACAGGCATGCTCCCATGAGGGACATGCGACCATAGCCCACCGTTTCAACGGTGGGACAAGTAGGGCAAGGCAGCTCGAGTCCCGGTAGGGACGAAAGGGGAGAGCCTCGTGAACATCGATGGCGGGGGGACCCAGACGTCGGCGACTCGCCTTGTACGTCGACTGGAATACTCGCGCGCCGAGCCTCTGACGAGGGCTGACTCCGGCACGATCTCTCCCCGCTCGTCATCAAACCACATCCAGTTCGCATGTGCATCCGATGGTCATTTGAATTTCAGTGGGGCGCGATGTGTGATCGTGGCAGCCAGTTAACACGTGATCACATACGCGTGAAAGAATCACGAACAGCCGGACATCTCAACACAACGATCCCCCATATCCCGATTGGCACAGCCAGGAAATAACACGGCCCGAGCGTCGGGATCAACGACAGTACGCATACGGTCATTGCCCACATGTACGAAGCTTGACGCATCATACTAAAAGCACCCGAGGCCAAGAGCAGGCAGTACAGCATGGAGATGCCATAGTACATGCAATAGACGATCGACATGTGCGTCCCGATTGGATCAGCGTCCGGTGCAGCCAACTGACTGTAAACGAACACGAAATAGAAGAGGCCGCCGATGATATGCACAATCGAAAGCACCAGTAGGGTAATGGCAACGGGCAACAGTTGACGTCGTGCCGACGAAGTAGTGACCGGTGACGCGTCGGAAATCGTAGATGTGGCTTCGTAAGGGTTGGGATTGTCTGCCATCTGTTTGTAAGGCTCGTCAAGGTCATCCAAATCACGTTGGAGATAACAGCGATCGATAATCCATTCGCAAAACGGCCGGGCGGCGACTCAGGTCGCAAAGTAGGTGAAATACCAATGCGTCCGGCGATCAACCGCGGGCAGTGAAGTTGCTTTGGGTGATTCGTATGGATTCGTTGTCATATTCAATCCCCTACGCCGCCGGACAAAAAGTCTGCGATATGGCGCACGAGTTCTTCAGATTTCGGGTCTTTGGCAACGACCGTAAAACCCGACCAGACATCCCATTCAAATCCGATCGTATGATTTCCGTCCGAGTAGTCGCGCAACATCTCATCGAGACCGACGACAAGCTCAGACGCAGGTTTCAAGTCAAACGCGGCTGCTAGTTCGTTGCACAGTTGCGGGTAACGATCTGACTCGATCTTGTAGATGTCATAGTTCAAACGATTGCTGGCATCTCGGTTGAACGAGCCCTTTGGCGTGGACATTGCGGATGACTCGACAACTGAATCGTATGAGCGGCGAACTATCTAACTAATTAGCTCGCTAAAATGGCAGAACAAAACGGCGATGGCCAGTTTATCCCGCTGGCGGACGATGTAAACCCCGCGACTTGACCAGAAGCATGCGACCGCGAGACATGCATTCAGTGTCATGAACATCTTTCGCCCCTGCGGGGCTTCGACGTGGTGCGACTTGTTGAACCCACCGATGAATCGGTGGGCTAGGATCGGCTGTCCCTGCGGGACAAAGACAAAATCGAAAACAAGTCATGAACGTCCGGGAAGAGCGCCATCGGGAAGCCAACTCGCCGTAGGTGTGCGCGATCTTCGTGCCACGTTCCACCACCGCCCAACGTTTCAACGACGGTATCCAAAACGATGGTACTCGCGTTGATAAACCATGACACGCCAAACTTGGTTTCCGTCCCCGTTGGATTCTTACAATGTCACTTACGAGCGCCGTGCGCGCATGGTAGAGCGGAACTTGTTCCGATTGCCGCAGGCGGCACGGCTTCGAACGGAACGAGTTCCGTTCTACTGTTTGGTTGCGTCTCCGTCCCGGTAGGGACATTGCGACCATAGCCCACCGTTTCAACGATGGGACAAGTAGGGCAAGGCGGGTGTAGTCTCGCCACGGCGCTGGTTTATGCGGCCATTCGCGTGATGGGTTTGGTATTTCGGTCGTAAGTTCGAAGCGAGACGGCGTTTTGCTTCAGGCTGTCACCATAGGTCGACTCC
>JBGTHH010000389.1:0-7297 GCA_041746275.1 Pirellulaceae bacterium
CTTTATCACTCGCGGTTGTCACACGCAGTTGGCAGACGAGATCAGGATTCATAAGTCGACGCTCCGGACAAACGTCCGCGTTCTGTCTTCGAACGACACTCTCAGGTTCAACGTCATCCCGACTGATCTTCAGCGTGCTTGCTCTTTGATTTCACTTCCCGACGAACTTCCCAAGCGTCCTGATCTTCATCGAGAGGTTTGAGCTTGATCCGCAATGTATGCGTTTTCTCGCTGGTGCGAGTCCCCTCGACACCGGCCTCGTAGACCCACCAATTCACCTTCCCGCCGGCTTTGCCTTCGTGCGTGAGCACGAGCGATAGTTCGATCTCGGCTTCCTCCACCAGCAGCACGGGGTCGCCGTCGGCTTTTTCGCCTTTCGCTTTGACAAGTTCCGCGCGCAGCACGGAGATCGCCTCCGACAGCGACACGCCGGCGTTCTGCTTTGGCTTTGAATTTGTTTTGCTCGCCATGATTCGTGTGCTCCTAGGTGATCCGCGAAAGTTGACCGAGGTGTTTGTTGTGGGCGGTCTGGTGTGGAATGCCAGCCGCTATTGACTGCGTTCGTGGCGTTTCTGCCGCGCGACGATGAGCCAGGAATGTCGCCCTTCCGTCGAGGCATTACCACCACGCAGCATAGTCTAGCGGCTTCACGGCCTTGTCAACCATGAGAATCGTCCCCTTCAACCCTTCTGAAGTGCAAAGGAATAGTCCCGAAATTGACTCCCGCTTAAGCGGAACGGCGCAAGCCGTCCGGTCTCGCAAAACCAGTCGGCTTGCGCCCAACTGCTACTTTCGATTTGCGTGATTTTCCACCAACGTTCGATACGCACGCACAAAACGGCCACGGAAGCCGAGTTTCGGTTGCTCGGAGTAGCGTCAGGCGATATCTTGAAGCCTGTCCGAAAAGGGTCTGACCCTTTGGAGGCGAGTCGATTTCACTGGGTTCATTAGCGTCGCCGGAGAGGGTCTGGCCCCTTTCCGAACAGGCTCTTCGAGTCCAGCCAAACAGGAGATACGACATGCTCACCGTGCTGGGAACTCCCTCGCGTGCCTGCGAAGGTACGACTCGCCGACAACTGCTGCAAGCGGGTGGTGCCGGCCTATTGGGGTTGTCGCTGCCCAAGTTGCTGCAAGCCGAAGCCGAACAACCTTTCCAAAACGCTCGCGCCAAGTCGGTGATCTTTTTGTTCTTGTTCGGCGGTCCCAGCCAGTTGGATACGTTCGACATGAAGCCGGATGCGCCCACGACCATCCGGGGTCCGTTCCAGGCGGTCGCGAGCCGTACTCCGGGCCTGCGCATCTGCGAGCATCTCTCGCGCTGTGCCGCAGTGTCGGACAAGTTCGCCGTCATCAAGACCATGACGCACGACTACAACGATCACAGCGGAGGTGGGCACTACATTCAAACCGGTCAGCGGTGGCGAGTGCCAATCGGTGGCGGCTTTAACGTGACACCGCAAGATTGGCCGTCGATGGGCTCGGTTGTCAAATACTATGTACAGCGGGCCGACAACGCGGGGCGCGAGATGTCGCCTTATGTCGTGGTGCCGAATTTCCTGGGCCGTCTGCAAGAATATCGCGTGCAACTGCGGCGTCCTGGAGAAACGGCGGGATGGCTCGGCCGCGGCTATGATCCGCTCAACACACGCATTGATAAACGCGATGGCAAGGACAACCCTTACTTCCGTGATTGTACCGACGACGAGTTGAACTTTCAGATCCAGGGACTCGAAGCCCGCGAGGGTGTCACCTTGGACCGCTTGGATCGACGGCGGACGCTGCTCCAGCAACTTGACGACCAGCGACGATTGGCGGACGAATACGGCTCGGTGCAGGCCTTCGACAAGTTTCGTCAACAAGCTCTTGAGCTGGTAACCTCCGAGGCGACTCGACGTGCTTTCGATATCCGTCGCGAGTCCGATCAACTGCGCGACCAGTACGGCCGCCATCTGTTTGGCCAGTCGACGTTGGTCGCGCGGCGACTGGTGGATGCCGGAGCTCGCTTCGTAACGGTCCACTTCGACGGTGTCGATGGTTACAGTTGGGATTCGCATCAGAACAGCGACAACGTCAAGCAGCATCTCCTGCCCAGTCTGGATCAAGCGTTATCCGCGTTGCTGAACGACTTGGACCAGCGGGGCTTGTTGGACGAAACGTTGGTGGTCGCGATGGGCGAAATGGGCCGCACTCCCAAAGCCAATGCTCAATGGGGTCGCGACCACTGGAGCATGTTATTTCCCGCCGTGCTGGCCGGAGCCGGAATTCGCGGCGGGAGCGTCTATGGCGAGACCGACAAAGATGCCGCCTACGCCGTCAGCCACCCCGTGTCACCCGAGGACCTGGCGGCGACGATCTATCATGCCTTGGGCATCGATCACGACTGGCGAGTGCGCGATTTTCAAGATCGTCCCGTCCCGATCCTCGACCGCGGCCGACCGCTGCTGGAGTTGTTTGGCTAACAACATCAGCTCACGGATTGGGGGAGACCAATGAAGATCGCCACTTACAATATTCTTAAAGGCGGCTCGCAACGGGTTCATTGGATCAAAATGATCGAGGACGAGGGCGTGGATCTGTTCTTGGTCCAGGAGTCATACATCCACGACGAGCATCTTCCCCCGCTCTTGTATCCTAATGCACGGAACCAGTCGGTGTGGGCAATGGTCGAGCAGAGTGGCTGGGGAAGTGCCGTCTTCTCGAAGACCGGATCGGTAACACCACTTGCCGTGCCACCGTACTCCGGCTGGGTAGTTGGTGCGGAGATCAGCGGAACGCCTTGGCAGGCTACGCCGCTACTTGTCTTCAGCGTTCACGCTCCTAAATTCGCGAACAGCTACTCGACATCGGTTAACAAGATTCTGGACGCGATCAAAGAGGTTGCCAGCGATCGTGACGTCGTCATCGGCGGAGACTTCAACCTCACAGTGAGCCAGGGGGTGGGCTCGGAGCGGCCCGTTAGAAAGCAAGACGTGGCGATTCAAGCGAGGCTGGCCGACGAGTTCGGACTCCTCAACTGCTGGCAAACGGCGAATCCGGACCAGCCGTTGCATCAGACGCTTCGTTGGACCCGAGATCGCACCGTCCCGTACCACTGTGATGGTATCTTCGTGCCGACGGAGTGGAAGACTCGGCTCCAATCATGTTCGGTTCTGGCCGGCGAAGAGTGGAACCGCCTCAGCGATCACAACCCTGTTGTGGCGAGCTTCTCACGCCTCGACGGTAGGTAAAGTCGATCATGACACTGCTCAACCATTCGATTCGCCCACAACACTTACTGTGGGAGCCATCGCTTTCCGTCATGGTGTTCGTCTGGGAATTGCGTTGATTAGTTTCGCTCTGACGCTGGGATGTGAATGACCGTCATGCCGCAGCAATCCCAAGCTCGACTTCCGCGGCTGACGTTCCAAGTCACGTATAGCTTGTCACCTGCGGGATCAACGGCTGTGCCGTAAGTTCCTTTCAGAGTGAATCCGTACTTCTTGGTGTAGTAAGGTTCGAGAAACGCAATCACCTTCTTGTGGCCGCTGGTGACGTCGAACTGGACAATGGCGGTCCCGTCTCGCTCGCTGCCGCCGTGAGCGCCAGGCACGTAGTACAAGTATCGGCCGGAGGGGTCGACAGTGACCGAGCCGACGTAAGCTTGCGAACCGACCGACACGCTGCCGATCTTGCGAGTTGCTTCGGTCTGAGTGTTGAAGGACCATACTGCCGCATCGTTGGTCCCTTGGCCACGCGACACGGTGTAGACAAAGCCCTGAGGCGTCTCGGCTGTTGCCACACGAACGCCAATCATCGTCCCGTCAAGTTTCACTGGCGTTTTGTCGGTTGTCGGATCGAATCGCATCAGCGACCCGTCGTCGCTGCCAGGCACGTAGTAAACTCGGCCGGTCGACTTCGCGAAGATCATATAGCGTGCCGGACCATCGGGACCAGCGTACAGCAACTTGTTCTGCTTGACGTCGTAGGCAAAGAATTGAATGCCTTCGTCTTCACGATCGAACGCCGCAGCGGTTCCGCCGTAATAGATCAGCCGGTCGGGATCGAGCAAGCCGTTGGGAATCGCATGATGCGGCACCGGTCCGCGAACAACAACTTCGGTCGCGCCAGTTGCCGGATCGGTCCGCAGGATCCAATCGCCTTGGTAATGGAACTCGTCGGTCGTCGAGCGGATCGAGCCGCGGTGCGTCGCGTAATACAGCCAGCCGTCGCTGCCCATGTCGAGTCGGGTGTGGATCTTGCCCGGCGTGTAGTGGCCCGCCGGCAGCTTCAGGGCCTTGGTGACATCGGCGATCTGTCGAAGCGTTTTCGTCGCTGAATCGTACTCGAAGACAAATGCCGTTCCCGTCCCGTGGTCGCCACTCGTCTTAGCTCCAATCGCGAGATGATCTCCGATGGAGGAGTAGTATTTGCCGCCGACAGCAAGAGAATCACCCCAGTTCGACCACGGCTTGCCGGGATAGTTTTGTCCGGGATAGAAGAGAAAGTCGACAGTCGGTGGTGTCTTGGCGATTGCCACATCTTCCTTGATCGTGGCGGGCCTCTTGAGAAAGTCATCGCTTTGATCGGTGACGATGTTTTGGTCGCCGGGCAGCTTTGGCGGAAAGTCCAACTCCGCATCGGACTTCTTGGCTTGTGCAAATCCTGCCGACGCGGTCGCAACAATCGCACAAAACAGGAAACCGGAGCCGAAACCTCGCTGGCGTTGGTGGAAAAATCTTCTTGGCATGACGAACCCTCTGTCGTTGGTCATTGGACAACGATTCGCTGGTCGGCCTCAATGTGTTTGCGCACGACGGTCCGTCGGCCATGCGGGAACGTCACGACAACATCACATGCCGTCCGCGCGCCGAGCCCGAAGTGAGCGATTGCTTCTTGGGACGAGGCGTAGCCGTAACCGGTCGCGATTTCGCGGCAGCCGATTCGAGCTTCTGCCACACCGGCCTGTCCCGCTTCGTAGATTTCCACCAGCGAACCAACTCCCATCCGATTCACGCCGTTGCCGCCGACGACTTGCACGTCGAGCCAATGGCCACTCGGCGTCTCGTTGCGCAACAGCAGCGATGGCGACTCAGCCCACCAACTGCCCAAGAACAGGTCCAGCCGCCCGTCACGGTCGAAGTCACACGAAGGTCCCGGCGCTGTGTAGATAATCTTGCCCTCGGCGAGCATCCGGTCGAAGAACGGGCCCGATCGCTTGCTCGCCCGGTCTTCGTCCGTTGGAAAGTCGTTCACACCGAGCGCCCCTTCGCGAAAGCGAGGCAAACCGTCGCGCTGGCCTTCGTTGCGGAAGATTACCGGATGCGGCTTGCCGTCCGCGAACTTGACAATGCTTGTATAGATGTCAGGCAGACCGTCGTTATCGAAATCCTGGATCTCGACATGTGGTGCTTTGAGCGGCAACGGGACAAGGCCAACGTCTTCGGTGACGTCTTTGAATTGCGGCAATCCGTCGTGCATTCCTTGATGGAGATACAAGCGATTGGCGACCGGCTCGACCCACGGGCTGCTGAAGTGCTGGCCGAGGACGATATCGGGTAACCCATCGCCATTCACGTCGCCGATGGCCACGCCACAGACCATATCGTCTCCCTTGGCGGTTGGCCAAGCGAAGGTTTCTCGGCTGCCTGCCGCTTCGTGGAACTTGCCTTGACGATCGTTGACGAACAAGTGGTTTCCGAGCGTCGATGCCAGGAAGATATCGGGCCAACCGTCTTGATTCACGTCGGCAGCAGCGACGCCTAATCCGGCGATTCCTTCCGGCAGTCCCGCATGTCGCGAGACGTCTTCGAATTGAAGATCACCGAGATTGCGAAAGAGCCGCGAACTGCGCGTCTTTGATCCGTTGTAGCCGGGCAGCGGGTCTTCGCCGACCAGCAGATCGAGCAAACCGTCGCCATCATAGTCGAGAACCGTCGCGCTGCGTCCGCCAAAGGCTTTCGGGCAAGCACCGTTATCTGCGGATATATCCGTGAAGCGGCCGCCGCCATCGTTGCGAAACAGCGAACAACCGGCGAGCGGATGTCCGGTGCGCGCCGCCAGCTTGCTCCCTGCATCAGCCGGCATACTGCCTACGTACAAGTCCAGGTCGCCATCATTGTCGAGATCGGCGAACAAGACGCCCGTCGCGCGGGTCGAGATCCGCAACTGCGGTTGCTCGTCCAATACGAATCGCCCGTCACGATTGCGCAGCAGCAAGTTCGGCTGTGTGTCTGGGTAATGAAACGTGCCGACGTAAAGCTCCGCCCACCCATCGCCGTCCACATCTCCCCAGCCCGCGCCATGTGCTTGGATGCCCGTCGCGGCGGGAAGCACTCCGGCCTCTTCGGCAACGTCTCGGAATATAAATGGCGAAGCTGAGTGCAAGTCGTCGGCTCGCAGCGGCGTGTTGAAAACATGTGACGTAACAAGCAACAGGGCGAGAAGCTCGCATCGAACGACCACAAACCAAAGTCGGCGGCACTGGCGATTCAGCATGGAATCTTCTCTCGCGATTGGTATGCACGGGTGGGGCGCATTATACTGCCGGCCCCTGCGCGATGCTGTATAGTCGCGGCTCTTGTGACGAAACTTCGGATCCATCGTTCCGATGCGCTGCTGCCGCAGATCTTGAAAGAGAGCGAGACCCGGGACACAGCATTTTGTGGAGCCTTCTCGGTCAAGCAAGGCATTGCTCAGCTCCGCCTGTGCTGTTTCCCCAGCGCACCGCCCGCGACAAATCACGTTCGCCAGCTCCAGCTCACTTGCGTATCCTCATCACCCGAGCAATTGCATCCTGCGACATGCCCCACTGACAGACAACTTGCCGGAAATTGCTGGTTGACACCCACCACGGGCAGGTACAATGAGCCTCAACTTTTCCAAATCGTGCCCTGCATCAGGAGGGGGCGAATTGGCCGATCACCGGACAATAGTGGCAACTTGCCAAGAGTAATGTGGCATCGCCCAATGCAATCAAAGGACTCCAACCATGAGCCGCGCCGGTTTTCCAAAGTCGCCACGTCAGAAGAGGCGTTCACTTAGATCTCGTCGTGAACAGTTGCTGCGCCGTCGGCTCATGTTTGAGCCACTTGAGGCTCGCCGCGTTCTGTCGACCTGGACACTGGAGTTGGAGCCGAACGATGTGCTTTCTAACGCAACCGCTTTATCGCCTACTGAGAGCCCGCTCGAAGGCGGCTACGAGATCGGACGAGGACGGGGCGCGATTGATCCGGTCGGCGACCAAGCCTGGGGGTCGTTTGAGGCGTTGGCTGGCGACTTGGTGTCGGTAAGCGTCGATATCCCACAGAGCAGACTGAAC
>JBGTHH010000390.1:0-4443 GCA_041746275.1 Pirellulaceae bacterium
TGGTACGGGAATTTCGATGCGATGGCAGTGACCCGATCGATGCCTTCAGGGCCGGTGTTTCAGCGGAACCAAGTTCCGCAAATGCCGCCACGGGTCGGTACCGAGTCGGTTCTCAGTACAAATAACCTCGACCTGGACTTCATCACCGGTGGGCGAATAACGCTAGGAAATCGGTCCGGTGTGATCGGTATCGAAGGTTCGTACATGCTTACAGATACTTGGACCGAGAGTATCAACGCGATCGGTTCTGGTGGGGTGCTCCTCGCTTCGCCGTTTACGGCAGTCGGTGCAATCGTCGACCCGTTTCTGGATAACAACACGTCTGCGAGGGTTGGCTATACAACAGCAATGCAGTCCGCCGAATTGAATCTGACGCATCGTGTGTATAGTGGCTGGAACGGTGATGCTTCCCTCCTGTTCGGAGCGAAGAGCGTCTGGATCGATGAGAATCTGAGCTACAACACCACCAACGCCATGGTAGATATCAGTCAAACTGTCAGCGTCGACAACTTTTTGATCGGTCCACAAATCGGCGTTCTCTGCGAAGCCCCGTTCACCGGCGGTATGCTTGATGTCGTGTTCAAGTTTGCTGTAACAAACCACTCGATCGACAAGACGACGGACTGGAACGGCCTGGTCGCAACAGCGAACGACAATCGTGCCGCGTTAGTTAGTGACATAGGGATCAATGTCACATTCTTCATTACGCCTCATGTGGACCTGCGCATTGGCTACCATGTCCTGTCGCTGTCCGACGTGGGGCTGTCCACGGACAACTTCGAGAACAATCTGGCCTTATTAGACGCGGGCATCGCGGATATTCACGCCGATCACGGAGTCGTCTACCAATCGCTATACCTTGGAGTGACGTTTACACACTAGTGCTTTGTGTCGTAACGCTTGGCCACCGGCACAGATTAACGGCGAATTCAGCGGCGGCTGAAGCGGATCGTAATTCGCCCTTGGTTGTCTCCCAGCTCGTTCCAGCCGTCTTGGCAACGCAGATAGAGTGTGCCGTCAGCAGGAGCCTCGAAATTGCCCCGCGCACCCAGAACGAATGATTCTCCCAAGCTCATGTCGGTCAGCACGACTCCCACGAGCCGCCCTGCCCCGCTGGTCTGACCGTTGGCATCCACGCTGTCCGTCGTGGAATCGATGGACCAGCGACCATCCGCCTGGTACTGATAGCGCTGGCCCGCGACAACTGTGAGCCCGGAGGCCTGATAGCCGCGTGCCGCCAGCACCGTGGCTTTGTGCGTTTGTCCAGACTCGAGTGGTCGCGATTTCGTGTTCCAGTCCCAGCGACACAGATCGACTCGATAGCCGACGTCGACATGCGTGAGCAGGAATTGGTACTCGAAGGCCATCTGACCGCGAACCGATGAGAAGAATTCGTCGAACGCTTCCCGTTGTTGCGAGACGAAGACTTGGCCCAGCGAACGGAACCGTGGCGCGTAGTTGGGATTGTGCAGCAGCATATAGCAAAACGCCCAACTTCTTAAATACTCGTCCCGTGCCAACGCGACGTTAGCGCTGTCTTGGGCGGTCCAGGCTGAGTCGGGCACGTGTTTTCCGCGGTGATTGGGATCGACCAACATCGCTTGCAATGCCGCGTGGAGCTGTAGTCCCGTCGCCCCGGAGGCGAACAATTCCTCGAACCGTTTGTCTTTGCCAGCCCGCAGGGTGGCCAATTGATCGGTCGAGCAACGCAGGCCCGATTCGCGCGTGCAGCGTCGGACCACCATCTCCGCCATGCCTTCCTTGTACCATTCCGGGCCGGTCGAGCCGAAGGTTTGAGTACAGTACGCGTGCGTGATCTCGTGCTCGGCGACGCCCGGCGCGCTGGAAGCATACACGGTGGGCTCGTTGTACGTGCGATTACCCCGGGTCACCATGTGTGGCAACGTGGCACCACCAATTCTAGAAACGATGATACGTGCCATGCGATGAGGCAGATCCGCATCGGTCCAGTTTTCCAGTCGGTCCACGACAAAACAGTGGATCTGTCCACGAGGTTCCTGCCCCCAATACTGCGCCGCGAACCGGAGTGTTGATTCCAGTCGCGCGAAGAGTTCGTCCGCCGCGCGTCCCTCCAGATCCGTTCGTACGTGGAGACGCTGTGACTTGTAAACGCGCAACACCGCGGCGGCCCGGGGTTCGAGCGGAACGACCGTCGCTTCGTCAGCCCTGCCCGTCGCGAAGCCGGAGAGGCTCACCACCAGTCCCAAACTGATTTTCCGCAGATGGATCCCGATCGTCATAAGTTGTCGCACAGCGATCTGCCAACGATCGCAACACAACTCGTGCTGGCGAAGGGAATGGCGGAGAGGAGAACTTTGGGAACTGTCTATCGCTTCTGACCGACATCTAACTGCACGCCATCCACCGCCAACTCGCCGACCGCGCCGAACATGCCGATGGCGAGCACTGCGAGTTTGGCCTTTGGAGGAACTTGGATGGTGGCTTGCTTCCTGACCCAACTGATCGTGCCGTACCACGGCCCCGCCGTTTGCGAGCCACACGGAGCTTGTTTCTCGTCGAAGAAACTAATATCCACGCGTGGTAATTCGCGGGGAGAACGGCCGGGCCGAACGTCATTGGCACGCAGCCACAGCGAGACGTCAATCGTGGCGATCTCGCGGCCGTTGATGCCCACCGCCTGCAAGGCTTGAGCGCCTCGTCCCGCCGTACTGTTCCGAAACATTAGGAATTGCCGACCTTCCATGGCCGATTCGTCGCTTACGATTTCGGCTTGGCGGACATAGTACCACCCCAACAACTGCCCTTCGTCATCGGTCGTTTCAAAGCCAGCGTTCAACAACTCGGGAATGCCGCGATCATCCTTTCGCAACCGCAGTTGCTCCGCTCGTCCCGTCATAGGAACGAAGAACGTCGGTTGTAACGGTTCGGCTTCCAGTTTGCCGTTGACCTTCTTGAACAGCACGAGCGTCTGTTGATAACGCTCGCCCAAGGGCACGACCATGCGGCCTCCCTCACGGAGTTGTTGGACGAGTGCGGGAGGCGGGCTCTCCGGCGAACAGGTCACGATGATACTGTCGAAAGGTGCCTTGTCGGGCCAACCTTGAAACCCATCGCCGATCCTGGTGTACACATTATCGTACTTGAGGCGACGCAGGGTCTGAGCCGCTTTGCGGCCCAGCGGTGCCACGATCTCGATCGAATAAACCTCCGCCACAAGCGGGCTCAGGACCGCGGCTTGATAACCGCTGCCGGTGCCAATCTCCAGCACTTTGTGGGTCGGTTTAGGATCGAGTGCCTGGGTCATGTAAGCCACAATGAAGGGCGGCGAAATCGTCTGCCCCTCACCGATCGGCAAGGCCATGTCGAGATAGGCCAAAGGTCGTTGTGGGGGAGACACGAACAGGTGTCGCGGAGTTTGCCGCAAGGCTTCCAACACGCGTTCATTGTCGACCCCCGCATCCTCCACTTCGTCGCGGACCATCTTCAAACGAGCTTCGGTCAACTCGGCTTCACTTTGCGCATAGGTCCGCGGCGCGAAGCCAAAGAGGAGATCCAGGCACGCCCAGACGATGCAGTAAGCCGAGAGTCTCGCGTTCGGTGACAACACACAACTTCCCGATGAAACTAACGTGTGTCCGTGAAAGATCCGCGGCAACGGGGCCAAACGATGCAATCTGTCTAGCGAGAACTCAAGACAGTCTCCCACGGAACGATAAGAGTCTCTTCAGTCTAGTCCGAGTTACGGACACTGACAACGCACGCGAACTTTCGTTTAGCGGCTCGATGACGTGGCGGGAGTCGATTCAAACAGTTCCCGCGCCAGCCGTGCATCGGACAAATCGAGTTTGTACATGATCTGGTTGTAGTCATATCGGGGCGTCTTGTCGGTATTGCCTGAAAACGTATGCGTGTAGGTTCCTTCAAAGAAGATGATCCGTCCACCGTCCTTGGCCAACATTGGATGCTGCTTCGGGTTGTAAAAGCTATAGCGGTCATGCGTGACCAGTTTGCGAGCGCGTTGCCATGGCCCTTCCAGTTCAGGAGCTTCCGAAAACCAGATCTCCCCCAACACCGACGTGCCAAAGTTCTCTAACAAGATCATGACCCAACGATCCCGATAAGCATTCCAATAGACGGATCCGCTGTGTACGGACACGCGTTTGTCGGAGGTGATGTCCTGGAGCTTGAATCGCGCATCGGAGGCCGCGATACGTCCTTCCTTCAGCAATTGATTCTCCAACGCCGGCGTCCAGGCTCGCGACTGGAATCTCCAGCGAAACTTCAATCGGCCATCCTCGTCGCGTTCCAAATCGGGTTCATCCCCAGGGCTGCCTTCTCGAACACAAGTAAAGGCTTCGTATTGGGCAAGATCCAGGAATGCCTCCGGATTCGCCCGCACGCGGACCCACGGGAACGGTTCGGTGAAGTAGATATAACGCACGTCATCGACCTGATGCTCGA
>JBGTHH010000391.1:0-8296 GCA_041746275.1 Pirellulaceae bacterium
TCCCGCAGCACCGGCCACTCCGACGACGCCCGCCTCTTCGACGACGCCCGCCTCTTCGACAACTTCAACTTCCGGCACTCGGCGCGATGCGCGGCCGGCCCGGTTCATCGCGGGCCAGTCCACCGAAACCGTGATCCAACTGGGGCAGGATGGTCAGTTACCGTCGCTGGTGCTGACAGAAGGCAAGTCGTCGAGTGCGGAGGACGAGCCGTCGCAGAAATCCAATCCGTTGCTGTTGGTCGCGGTGTTGTGCTTCAGCTTGCTGGCTTCCTTGGGCATGTTGTTGCTTGAGACCGAGAGCCGACGCGTCGAGCCCGAATCGAAAGAGCTGGCTCGTCAGGAAATCGAGCAGCACTACATTCGCGGCACACCGCTCTTGCAGCCGTATCAACAGGAACTGCGGTTGGCGTTGCAGGCTTACAACCGGCGTAATCAAGCGGAAGAGAAGGCGCAGTACAAGAAAGTTTTCGCTATGCTGCAACAAGAGAATAAGAATCCCTTTACCGGACTGACGGGACGCGTCGCCGCACCACTGCCGCCCAATGACGAACACCTCGAATCGCTACTCAAGACGTTGCTCCGATAACTGGCCGTGGGAACATTCACCCACGAGCTTCAACCGCTGCCGTCACTCCACTTCCGCGAATCACCGCTTGGCCCCCAGCCTTCGTTAGTCACCTGAATCCAATGCACAAGTCGGATCGATACCAGATAACGCAGCCGATCGCGAAAGGCGACTTCGCCACGGTCTATCGTGGACGCGATCTGGAGTTGGGGCGGGACGTGGCGATCAAACAGATTCACCAGCAGTACCTGGAGGATCCGCATCAGCTCGATCGCTACTGGCAGGAAGCACAGCTCCTGGCCTCGCTCGAACATCCCAACATCATGACCATCTATGACGTGGTCCGGGAGCAGGGCTGGTTGATTCTGGAATTGGCTCAAGGCAGCTTGCCCCAACTGTTGGGCGGACGCGGTATCGATATCAAGGACCTGCGTCTGGCCTTGAACTATACCCTGCACGCGTTGAAGTTCATGCACGAGCACGGGATCGTTCATGGCGACGTCAAACCAGGGAATTTGCTGGTCGATCGGAATGCCCGCGTCAAGCTCGGCGACTTTGGGATCGCGCGGCGGCTGGTGGGCGACGATGGCAGCGTGGTGAAAGGGACGACCAAGTACATCGCTCCCGAGGTCGTCTCGGACCAATTCGGTCCTGTCGGTCCGCATAGCGATTTGTATTCGCTGGGCTTCACGGCTTACGAACTGCTGTGCGGCGAGCACTTCGACACGTTGTTCCCCGGGCTGAACATGTACGGCCGCGATCAGCAGATTGCCTGGTTGATGTGGCATTCGGCACTCGATCGCCGCTTGCCGGAGATCACTCGCACGCTGGACGGGGTTCCCGCCGATCTCGCGCGGATCATCCAACGATTGATCGAAAAAGACCCGGCCAAGCGTTATCACACGGCCAGTGAAGTGCTGGCCGATTTAAGTTTGGAGGGCGAGGCACCGCCAGCACATTCCGACCTCGACGCGGAAGCGGAAGTGGCGCGACAGGCCTCTCAAGCTCGTCGCAAACGCACGCTCACCATGGTCGCGGCGGCTTCGAGCATCGTGCTGAGCATGGCCATGCTGTTGATCCCGAGTACACCTCCCGCACCGCCCGTCGCGCTGGCTCCCGTGGCTCTCGCGTTGACGGAAGGTCAGATCGTGGAATTGGATCTCGAACGTAGCCAGTTCTTTATCGCTCCCGCGGCGGGCGGCCGTGCTCAGGGGATCGTCGTCGATCCGCAAGTCGATCGTTTCTTTCTCAACGGCGAGAAAGCGGCTTGGACCGACCTGCTCAAGGAAGATCGCGTCCACATCGACTATCTAAAAGGTGGTGCCGGCGAGTTCAAGGAGATCTATGCGACGCGTGAATTGGCAGTCACGCGTCACGGAGTCCTTCGAGCCATCGATACATCGGCCAACACGCTGACCCTGGCGACCGACGGCGGCGACGAATTGCTCATCGCGACAAACGATGTCACCAGGTTTCTCTTGAACGAAAAGACGGTTCGTCTCGCACAACTCAAAGCGGATGATCGGCTAGGTGTCGACTATAAGCCAACGGAAGGCGAACAACCGCTGGCGCTGCGAGTGACAGCGCTGCGGACCTTGTCGGCGACCGGTGTGTTGGTCGCGGCCACGGACACATCCATCAGTCTTCGGCTCGACGCGACGAACGCGGCGACCGCCTCGCCCGAGCTAACACTCGCCCTGGCGGCGGGATGTCAGATCACGGTGAACGGCAGCGAGCGCGAGGGAGGCCGGACGCTGGTTCCCGCCGATCTGCGGGCGAGCGATCGCGTCTCGGTGGTTTACGATGTGGCGGCCCACCGCATCGAGGCCTATCGCGACGTGACCGAATCGGGTGTCGTGACCGCCGTGGATTATGCGAATCGAACGTTGGAGATTACGTCGGACAGCGGCGGCGAGACCGCATCGTTTACACTCCCCGTTGGCTGTCAGATGCAGATTGACGGTAGCACGCCCGTCGACCTTTACTTTCTGCGAGCCGGGGACAAGGTCACGGTGGAACGCCAATCCCCCGATCCGCGACAGCGCGCGGCCGCGCGGGTGTCGATCTCGCCCCTACCCGATCCGCGCACGTGGGCGATGGTGATCCACTACCAGAAGTACGACAATCCCAACTTTCCTTTGATCCGCTTTGGCGAGGCGGATGGATTGGCGATCCGCGACACGCTGCAAGTCCAGTATCGTGTTCCCGAACAACAACTGCTCCACGAGCAGGATGCAACGCGACTGCGGCTCGAGGCCAGCATCGCTCCGTTCCTGCAACGCGTTCCGGCGAACAGCCAGCTCTTGGTCTACTTTCTGGGGCACGGCTACATCGATCCCAATGGCGTGGGTTATCTGGTCCCGCAAGGTTTCGACGACCAGCGGATCGAGGCGACCGGCTTGCCGCTGAGCTGGTTGATCCAGCAGATCGAGGCGTGTGCGGCGAGCGAGAAGCTCTTGTTGGTCGACACGGCTCACGAAGCGACATCCCCACTACCCACCGCGTATCCTTCGGCCGCGGAATTGATCGACACGCTCCTGGTCAAGCCACGGCGCGCGGTCTCGACGTCGGCCACCGTGATCGCTAGTTGTGAGTCGGGGCAAACCGCGCGCAAGTTGGATCAGCAGGGACGCGGTTCGTTCTCGGTCGCCCTGCAAGCCGCCTTGGCAGGCGAAGCCGACATCAATCGCGATCATCGCGTGGATACTAACGAGCTGTTCGGATTCTTGGGCCGCCGACTTCCGGAACTGTTGGCCGGTGCCGAGCAGACGCCGCGGCTGTTCCTGCCCGACGCCACACCGCCACGACTATCGGCGGAAGGGAAGGCGGCGGTGTTGCGTTTGCTGGGCTATCTCCATCGCCGCGCGGACGAGCAACTACCCGTGGAATACGCGCAAGCCAAACAGCAGGCGTCGGGTCAGCCCGAGCCGGGATTGGTCATGGGACTGGCGTTGATGCGCGCGAGTCGAACGAAAGCCGCGTTGCAGGTGTTGAATGAGGTGCGGCTCGAACATCCCCAGTCGTTGTTGGCGTATCACATCCTGGCTTGGAAGGCGTTTTGGGAGAGCGATTATGCGGAAGGATTGAGGCAACTCGAGCAACTCGCCCAGCATCTGCCCGCGAGTACCAGCGACGCCGACGAGCAACGTTATATCGACCATGCATTGGAGTTTGCGGGGCAGGCGAGTGCGTTTGGCGAACTGGTCAAGGGCGAGCTGAAACCCGATGGTTTACAAACCCTGCGGCAAGCGATTTCAGAACGTGGCGAGACCGCGCGGACTTCCTATCGCAAGGGCTACTTTGCCGTGCGTGAGAAACTCGAACAAATCAACCGCCAGATCGCCATTGAGCTCGATGACCAGAAACGCGCCGCGTTGGAAAGGGATCGGGGGCGGATCAGCTACTATTTGGAAATGGACTACAACGCGGCCGAGTCTTACCTGCGTACTGGGCTCGATCGCTAGTTGCGCTAGGAGATGTGTGATGAAGTCGATACGCGTTGCCACGTGTCAATTCAGCGTCGAGCCGAGTCTGGCTCACAACCGCCGCTGTATCCTGCGACAGATTGACCAGGCTGCGGATGGCGGTGCCGACGTCGTTCACTTTTCCGAGTGTGCGTTGTCGGGTTACTTGGGAGTCGACGTGCCGAACGCCGAAGCGTTGGATTGGGATCTTCTGGAATCCGCCACGCGCGATATCATGGCCGCGGCTAGGAAAGCGAAAGTGTGGGTGCTGCTGGGTTCCACGCATCGATTGTCAAACGGCAACAAGCCCCATAATTCGATCTACATCATCGACCCTCGCGGACAGATCGTCGAACGCTACGACAAACGATTCTGTACCGGCCAGGCGGGACGTCAGCCCACGTTGGACCTCGGCCACTACTCGCCTGGAAATCGTCCAGTCACGTTTCGCATCAAGGGCGTCGAATGTGGCGCGTTGATCTGCTACGACTATCGTTTCCCGGAACTCTATCGAGAATACAACCGACTGGGTGTGCGAGTGATCTTCCAGTCGTTTCACAACGCGCGCCGCAGTGTCGTTGAAGATCAGCGCTATAACATTTGGAAGACGATCGTACCCGCGACGATGTCCTGCCGAGCCGCCGAGAACCATTTCTGGATTAGCGCGAACAACAGCATGGCTCGGCCATCCTGCTGGAGCAGCTTTGCCGTGCGTCCCGACGGACAGATTGTCGGTAAACTGCCACTGCATAAGTCGGGCGTGTTGCTCACGGACATGGTGCTCGACCCGAATTGCTTCGATGCCCCCGGGCTGTGGCGCGAGTCCGCGATGAACGGACAACTGCATAGCGGTCACTTGGTCACCGATCCCCGTTCGACGGATGTGACGTGTTTATAACCGGTACTGATTTCCACTTCTGAACTCACGCTTCGAGATCATGCGATGACCGCCATCCGCAATCTGATTCATCCCCGCGACGAGATCATGCAGACAATGGAGCGAATCTATCGCTACCGCATGACGACGACGTCGGGCGGCAATATCTCGATTCGCGAACCGAACGGCGATGTGTGGATCACTCCCGCGCGCGTCGATAAGGGGAGCCTCACGCGTGGTGACATTGTTTGTGTGCGCTCTGATGGTACTGTCGAAGGACCGCATCGCCCGTCATCGGAGTACCCCTTTCATCGCGACATTTACGCCGCCTGCCCCGATCTGAGCGGCATCGTTCATGCGCATCCCGTGGCTCTGGTCGCTTTTAGTATCTGTGGGTTGGTGCCCGAGACGCGGCTGTTTCATCAATCACGCGAAATTTGCGGCAAGATCGGCTTTGCGCCCTATGCCTTACCCGGTAGCGATCGTTTGGCTCGTCAGATCGCCGACGTGTTTGTTGAGGGAGCCCGGTGTGTCGTCCTGGAGAATCATGGCGTCGTCGTGGGAGGTGCCACGTTGCGTCAGGCATTTGAACGCTTCGAGACGTTGGAGTTCACGGCCAAAACCGCTATCAAGGCGCGGCATTTGGGTGAAATTCGTTGTCTAAGCGACGAACAACTGGAGTTGGCCCTGCACGCCATCCCGCCGCTCCCGTCGTTCACGCCCGAGTTGGCCACGAGTCGCGAGCGGGAACTCCGCCGACAGTTATGTGACTTCACCCGACGCGGCTATCGACAGCGTCTGTTGATCAGTACCGAAGGGACGTTCTCGGCGCGGCTCGATCAGGATTCCTTCCTGATCACTCCGCGCCATGTCGATCGCGAGGCGATTTCGCTGAACGATCTGGTGTTGGTTCGCCATCAAGCCGCCGAGGTGGGCAAGGTCGCCAGCCGCGCCAGTCGCAATCACGCCGCGATCTATGCTCGACATCCGGAAGTTCACGCCATCATCAATGCCGATCCGGTCAACGCCACCGCCTTTAGCATCACGCAAGCGGAACTCGACACGCGAACGATCCCCGAAAGTTACATCTTCCTACGCGAAGTCCGACGCTTGCCCTTTGGCGTGCAGTTCACCGACCCCGCCGCGTTGTCGGCCTACGTCTCCGCGAACCATCCGCTGGCCGTGCAAGAGAACGACGGCGTGCTGGTGCTAGGCAAGGACATCCTCGACGCCTTCGATCGGTTGGAGGTCCTGGAATCCACGGCCGAAGCCATCATCAACAGCCGAGCCCTGGGTGAGGTCCGTCCCATGTCGAATGATGTCATCCGCGAGTTGCGCGAAGTTTTTTCGTTGTGACGCCGTTCCGACTCGCTGGTTTTAGCGAGCCGCGCTGGCATCAGCCTAGCGACGAGTTCGTGACCTTGGTTGACCCTGGTTCCCAGGCTCTTCCTGGTAACCCACTGAATCACGGCTCCGCCGTTCTGGAAGAGAGGCGGAGCCTCGACGACAGTTCGTAGGGTGGTTGCTTGCAACCACAAACCATCTGTGCGAAACATCATCGGGTTCGTTTTGGCACGGTGCCCTGATGGGATGATTGTGGTTGCAAGCAACCACCCTACGTGGCTCCAGCTCAGCTTCACGGCCGGTAGACATCCTTTCGGTCAGCAATCGTCGCCACGATGACAACTCGCTCGTCGTCTTTAATCGAGTACACAACGCGGTAGTCTCCCACTCGATACCGGTAGTAGCCCGCTAGGCTTCCCTTGAGGGCAATGATGTGTCGATGCCGGCGTGGTTCGTTTCGCAAATGGTCAAAGCAGCGATCCAGTCTTCGTTGCAACGACGCTGCCGCGTTTTCGAAGAACGCTCGTGCAGAGTCGCTCAGCAGAACGTCATACATCTTCAAGACTTTCGCCGCAACTTGCTGGCAGATGTCAGCTGACCAGCGGTAATTTCCTGTTCCGCCCCAGCCAGCGATTCCGCGAAGCCGGGAATGTCCAACAGTTCGTCTGTCGCTTCGCTACTCTCCCGCTCCTCGAGGTACGCGATAAAATCGTCGGCGACGCGCAGCTTCGCGGTGGAAAGCTTCTCGATCCGCCGCTTCACCTGTCGCCGCAATTCAGTGGCACTAGCTCGTTCCGACTCGGTATTCATCGCCGATGCTTCCTTCAAAAGGTTCGTGCGATTGTCGCCACGCCTGGACATCAGGGACACTCGGGCGGCTACGGCCGTCAATAATAGCTCACTTCCACAACCGGGTCACGCCATAGGAATCGAATGCCACGTCCGCACTGACGATGGGCATCGATTCGAGTATCGCTTGAGCGATCAATAAGCGGATCGCCTTCGATGTACCAGTACATCGCGTGCGTATCGAGCAAGAGCCTCACGGCATGTACTCCGCAAAATCTTGGAGATGTTCGTCATCATCAGAAATGACGGTGATGCAGTCTTTGCCGAGACCAGGCGGCGGGCGTAGCGCGGGTTGCCGTTGCGACGGTTCGCTCACCAGTTTCGCCACCGGCTGATTGTTCTCGGTAATCACCACTTCCTCGCCCGGCGTGAGCCGATGGATAAGATCCGCCAGTTGGGCTTGAGCTTCTTGGATCGTGAACGTCGCCATGATCGATTCTCCTGTGGTTATCATTGTACCATTGGGCTGTGGGCGAAGTTGCCGGCGTGGTGGAGGATCACGCGAAGTTGCCTGTGCGGTGGCCTACTCGGTAGTTAGTCGCGTCATTCCACGCGACGAGTTCGTGACCTTGGTTCCCAGGCTCTGCCTGGTAACCCACTGGCTCACGGCTCCGCCGTTCTGGAAGAGAGGCGGAGCCTCGACGACAGTTCGTTCCCAGACAGAGCCTGGGAACGAGGAAAAAAAGGTTCGTCAGGATTCTTGGTGCCAATCGGCCCCACAGTTAAAACATTGTTTTGCTTGCAGTGTACGCAGGTGCTGTCCACATTCAGGGCACGGTATTGTCTTCATCGTCTTCTTCATAAAGGGAACAGATCCTTCCAGTAAATCCGTAACATGGCCACGGGCTTCAATACGCGGCAGCCAGTGTGAACTTGTGCTCCGCCGTCACAAGTTCGCCGGTCCATTCGCCTTCATGGGCCACTTCAGGCCGCGCGTCGTTCCATTTGCAGCGCAGCGTGTAGTCGCCCGGCGGGAGGTGAAATGCGGCCACGCCGGGTTCCGAGACACCGCGTTTCTCACGGTCGAAACGGAGCGTGAATGATTTCACCATCACCACATGGCTGCGCGGCAGACGCAGGTGGTTCAAAAAGAGCCAAGAATCGAACTGGGCGATCACCGCGTGGTGCTCTTTGCCGTCTTTGTCGATCGCCACCACAGAAAGACCGTTGTCGGCCCGCGGCGTCTGCTGGAACTTC
>JBGTHH010000392.1:0-5337 GCA_041746275.1 Pirellulaceae bacterium
TTCAAACGCTGGTCGATTATTTCATTGATACCGACCGCATCCCTCCTCGCGATGACAAGCCAGCGCCTCCCTCGACCGATCCGGTGGTGTTACATGCCGTGGGGAGTCGGCTGGTCACCACGGATGGTTTTGGTTGCACGAGTTGCCATCAACTGGGCAGCGTCGCTCCGGTCCAGGCTCCGCTGAACGCCCGCGGTCCGAAACTTACGCTGCTGGCGCATCGAATTCGTCGCGAGTGGTTTGAACGCTTTGTCAGGAATCCGCTCCGAGTGATTCCGCGTATGGAAATGCCATCGGTGCAGGTTCCCGTGAATGGCCTGCTCGATAATCATCTCGATACCCAACTCGCGGCCGTGTGGGACGTCCTCAATACGCCCAACTTCGAGCCGCCGCTGCCGAACCCCGTGCGCGTGGTGCGACGTTCCGGATTGGCCGAACGTCAGGAACGAGCCGTCGTCATCACCGATGTCTTGCGTGACGGTCAGCGAACGTACATCAAGCCGCTGCTGATCGGGTTGCCGAATCGCCACAATTTGTTGTTCGATCTGGAAACAGCCTCGCTGGTCCGCTGGTCGCTGGGCGATGTGGCACGGCAGCGCACGGAGGGCAAGACGTGGTTCTGGGAAGCCGCTGGCAACACGGTGGTCGACACCGGTTTGAACGGTTCCGAGTTGCAACTGCTGCAGGGAGGCGAGGCCTTCGCGCCGACGACCATTGGTCAGTTTCCAACGGAGTTTGACGAGTTGTTTCATGTGCCCGATGGCCTGGGGTTTCGGCATCGACTGCGATTCGCGAACCAACTCGAACGGCCCGTGCGCGTTACGCAAACGTTTGTCGCCGAGTCCACTCCTTCAACTGGAAGCGGGCTGCGACGAACGATCCAGATCGAAGGTTTGGCACCGCGAGCCACAGTGCAATGGAAACTGCTCGATTCGAGTAAAGTCGAGGCCAAGCTCCGCGGTGATCGTCGCGCGATCGAGACGACTTGGGCAGTGCTCCAACTGTCGGAACCGGATCAGGCGAGCATCGCACCCGATATGTCGACCACCGCGCTGGCCGACGAACGGGGATCGCTGACGTTCGTCGTCGACTACCTGACGTCGCTTCCCGTGGATCAGTTTCCCACCATCGCTCCCCAGCCGCCAACACCACCCGCTTCGACGTTGCAGGTCGTGCCCGGTTTCGAAGCGATCCGCTTGCCGGTGCCCAGCGAGTTCATGCCGACCGCGCTCGACTGGCGGCCGTCGGGAGAACTGATCGTAGCCTCGCTCAAGGGGCGCGTCTGGTCGGTGCGGGACACGGACGGCGACGGCTTGGAAGACGAGGCGCGACCGATCTCCGACGAACTCGCCGCCCCTTACGGCTTGGCCGCGTACGACGAGCACATCGACGTGGTCAACAAGTACGGTTTGCTGCGACTGCTTGACGTTAACGGAGATGGCTTGACCGATCGGACGGTGACGATCGCTTCCGGCTGGGGTCATACCGACGACTATCACGATTGGGCTGTTGGTTTGCCGCGCGATCCGCAGGGCAACTACTACATCGCGCTGCCGTGCCAGCAGGACAAACGCAGTCTCGCGGCGGCGCATCTCAAGGGCACCGTGTTGAAGCTAAGCCCGCGTGCGGGTACTGTCGACGAACCGGCGTTGTACTCCGTCGAGCCGCTCACGGCGGGGCATCGCTTTCCCATGGGTCTCGCGCGCAATCGGGCCGGCGAAATGTTCGTGACCGACAACCAAGGCAACTACAACCCATTCAACGAGCTGAATCATATCGTGCCGGGCCGCCGCTACGGGTTCATCAATGCTGTTGAGCGAGCGCCAAACTTCCAGCCGCCGCTGACGCCGCCCGCGATCGATATCCCTCATCCCTGGACACGCAGTGTCAACGGCATCTGTTTCTTGGAGGTCTCCACGCCCGATACCGATGCCGGCGCGGATCGCGATCGCTTCGGACCTTTCGCCGGGCATCTGATCGGTTGCGAATACGACACACGGCGTCTGATTCGGATGAGCTTGGAGAAAGTCGGCGAGACTTTTCAAGGCGCGGCGTATCCTTTTAGTTACGATACGCCACCGACGGGACCCCCGTTGCTCGGACCCTTGGTGTGTGCGATCTCGCCGCAGGGCGATCTGTATGTCGGTGGGCTGCGCGACAGCGGTTGGGGTGGCGCGAACAACATCGGCGAGATCATTCGCTTGCGACCGCAACTGGCTGAGTTGCCGTGCGGCATCGCCGAAGTGCGAGCGATGGCCGATGGCTTTGTGATCGACTTCACCGCGCGAGTGGATCGGGAACGCGCGATGCGCATGGACAACTACGCGTTGGCCTCCTACACACGCGTGTCGACGCCGGCTTACGGAGGACCCGACCAGGATCGTCGTCAAGAGAAGATCGTGGCCGTGGAAGTCTCCGAGGACGCCCAGCGCGTCAGGCTGCGCTTGGCGGAGATGCGAGCGGGCTTCGTCTATGAATTCCACATCAAGCATCTCGCGCCGCGCGACCAGCTATTCTTTCCCGCCGAAGCACACTACACGTTACGGACCGTTCCCCATTGAGCCGGGCAGCAGCGTTGGTGAGCGGCGTCCTCCGCCTCGCGCGAATGTCGAAGCCTGCCGTAAGTTGCTGCTTGAAACTTGTCATGTAGCAAGCCGTGATGGTTTTGCCTAGAGCCTCTCTTAGCACGTGCTGGCAAGTTCCAAAAGTGCCTTTGTTGACGGCGCGATCCGCGTTTATAATGACGACACTTTCAAAAGTCCGCTCGCACCGTGTGTGGGGCGAGCGGCGATTGGTAATTTGCAACACACTGCCACGCAACGGGGATAGGCCTAGTGTTATCCGTCAGACCCAAAGTCGCCGAACTTGCGTTTCAGCTATACGGTCGTTCCTTACATCCAGAGTTATTTGAAGTTTTTCAGTCGCACGAAGTCGAACGCGCCGGTTACAAGGCTCGGATCGAGATCACAAGCGCCGGACACGTCGTCTGTTGGCGTTATGGAGGCTTGACGCTGACTGAAGTGGCTTGTTCGGCACAGCATCCGTTGCCCAAGAAGCGGCGGCTGATGTCCTACAAGTTAAAAGGGGAGCGGAGTGATCGAATCGAATGCCGCGGCGGGATTGTCTACCAGTCGAGTTTCCAACTGGAACCCGTCAGCCCCGAGGTATTCTGGACCTTCCAGCAGGAGTTGGCTCATGATGGCGAACGCAAGGGATTAACGCATACGTTCGACTCCAGCGGCCGCATGGCGCTGGGGGCGTTGAGCTACATCAACGTCGAGACGCGTAGTCGTAGTTTCCTCGTGCAAGCCTTCCATACGTTCCCGGACGACTTCGCGATCGTCAAGAGTCAATCCTTATTCCAGTTACCGAAGTGATCGCAGGCGTTCATCGCGGCAGTTGACCGGCGGAGGCGCGCGGCTTAGAGTAGTAACTTGTGTCTAAACGGAGTCTAGTAACCAAGTTCCGGTTGTTCAGCCACAGCGAATCCGCACCTCGGTAACGGTCATCGAACATGCTCGCGAAACGTGTGATACCGTGCCTGGACGTGGATCGCGGTCGGGTTGTGAAAGGGACGAACTTCGTCAACCTGCGCGACGCGGGAGACCCCGTCGAGGTAGCGGCTCGCTACGAGCAAGAGGGGGCCGACGAACTCGTCTTTCTCGATATCACGGCCAGCCACGAACAACGCGACATCATGATTGAGGTTGTCCGTCGCACCGCCGAGCAGATCTTCATGCCACTGACTGTCGGAGGTGGCATTCGCACCATCGAGGACATTCGAGCCCTGCTCAATGCGGGGAGCGATAAGGTTTCCATCAACTCTGCGGCTTGTCAGCGACCCGAGTTCGTCAGCGAAGCCGCCCGTCGGTTCGGTAGCCAGTGCATCGTCGTCAACATTGATCCTAAACGGGTTGACTACAACGGCCACGAAGTGTGGGAAGTGCATGTCAACGGCGGACGCAAGCGGACGGGGTTGGAAGCGGTCGCTTGGGCGCGGCGCGTCGAGGAATTGGGTGCGGGAGAGATCGTTTTGACGAGCATGGATTGCGATGGAACCAAGGATGGGTACGATTTAGAGATTACCGGCGCGGTCAGTGCGGCCGTCTCGATCCCAGTCATCGCGAGTGGTGGTGCGGGCCATCCACGGCACTTGGCTGATGCGATCACGATTGGGAAAGCGGATGCCGCTTTGGCGGCCAGCATATTCCACTTCGGAGAATTCACCATTCGCGAGACGAAACAGTTTCTGGCCGAGCAGGGTGTTCCCGTTCGGCTGTAAAGTGTGCCCGCGAATCGGTGCGGTTAGCGACAACGAGGCGCGATTACGAGGCGATAGTATGGCAACGGTCGAAGATTCCAGGAACGTAGCGGACCACGAAACGATTGCTCCCGTGCCGGACGCGGCCGCCGAGGCGGCGAAGTTCGCGCAGCGTTTCAATCGCAAACGCGAGGATTTAGCCGTCGACAAGTTGTTTCGCGCGCTGGTCAAGATCGAAGGCAGCGACTTGCATCTCAAGGTGGGCAAGCCACCGTTGATCCGCTCGCGCGGTGATTTGAAACCATTGAACCGCGGTCCCATCGACGCCGAGGAAATGTGCAGTCTGTTGATTCCGATGTTGGACGAACGGAATCGTAGGATCTTCGATGAGGAGGGGGGAGCGGACTTCTCGTACACCTGCGATGTGGACGGAGTCAAATGGCGTTTTCGCGTAAACATGCTGCAGCAAATGGGCCAGATTGGCTTGGTCGCGCGGCGCGTGAATAACTTCATTCCCGACTTCGCCGGCTTGTATCTCCCGCCGATCATGGAAACCCTGTGTCACTTCGATATGGGAATGTTGCTGCTGGCGGGAGTTACCGGTTCAGGCAAGTCGACCACGATCGCCTCGATGTTGAACTACACCAACCAACTCTACCGGAAGCATATCCTCACCTTGGAAGATCCGATTGAGTTCGTTTATGCCGAGGACAAGTGCTTGATCAATCAACGCGAGGTCGGCATCGACGTCAAGGATTTCAAGATCGGTATGAAACACGCGGTGCGGCAAGACCCCGATATCATGCTCGTCGGTGAAATGCGCGATGAAGAGACCTTCATGACGGCCATTCACGCGGCGGAAACCGGCCACTTTGTGTACGGTACAATCCACGCCGCGACGGCGGGAACGACGATCGGTCGTATCCTCGACTTGTTCCCCGAGGAAATGCACGGGGCCTTGCGTAGTGCGATGGCGGGCAACATGAAGGCGATTGTCGCGCAAAAACTACTGAAGTCGATCAAGCCCGGCGTGCCCCGCGTGCCGCTCAACGAGATCATGCTCTTCAACGCCACGG
>JBGTHH010000393.1:0-7139 GCA_041746275.1 Pirellulaceae bacterium
GGCATCTGGGGGACAACTATCCGTATCGACCGGAAGATCGAGGCTTTACGGAAGTCTATCGTCATGGCGGCGGCGGCGTGGGACAGACGCCGGATCTGTGGGACAACGCGTACTTCGACGGTCGCTACTTCCACAATGGCAACGTTGTCCCCGCCACGGGATTCTGCACCGATGTGTTCTTCGACGAGGCTCGCCGCTTCATTCGTGAATGCGCTGACCGGAAGCAACCCTTCCTCGCCTACATTGCTCCCAACGCGCCTCATGGACCACTGCACGCGCCACGGAACTATCTCGACATGTATTCCGATCAGGCGCAGGAAATCGCGGCCTTTTACGGCATGATCACCAATATCGACGACAACGTGGGTGCGACGCGAGCTTTGCTCGACGAACTTGGAATTGCCGATAACACCCTGTTCATCTTCACCACCGACAATGGAACCGCGACCGGTGCCCGGATCTTCAACGCGGGCATGCGCGGCGCGAAGGGCAGCGAATACGAGGGCGGACATCGCGTGCCGTTCATTGCCCATTGGCCGGCCGCCGGTTGGAATCGAGTTCATATCAGTGACACCCTGTGCCACGCCGTCGACATCGTGCCGACGTTGCTCGACGTGGTCGGAGCAACCGCCCCTGCGGGACTTCGCTTCGACGGCAGGTCGCTCCGACCGCTGCTGGATCCGCAGGTCGACGCCGAGTGGCCTGATCGGATGCTGGTCACGGATTCGCAGCGAGTCCGCGATCCGATTAAATGGAAACAATCGGCCGTGATGTCCCAGCAGTGGCGATTGGTCAATGGCCAGGAACTATACCAGATCAAACACGATCCAGGCCAGCGGAACGACGTCGCGGGGGAACATCCCGAACAGGTCGCGCGGATGCGTGCCTTCTACGACGCATGGTGGGAGGAATTGGAGCCAACATTCTCGCAGACCACCGCGATCGTAATCGGTCATCGCGATCACCCGCTGGTCAGCCTGACTGGCCATGATTGGATTCAGGAAGCGTTGCCTCCCTGGAATCAGCAGCACATTCGACAAGCCCAGGAACTGAACCGCCAACCAAACGTGACCAAGAAGGGTAAAGCGAAGGCGACGGACCCCCACGCTCGCGTGGAACATCGTGGTTACTGGGCGGTCGACGTCGTTCGCGAAGGTCACTATGCCATCAGCGTCCGGCGCTGGCCGGTCGAAGCAGATCAGGCAATCATTGCAGGTCTGCCCGCCGGAGCGGATGTTCCGGGCGCGAGCCGGGCCTTTCGGGCGAACGTTGGCGTCGCCATTCCTGCCGTACGAGCGACGTTACGCATAGACGGGCAAGACATCGAGAGTCGGCCCGTGACGCCAACCGACAAACAGATCACTTTCTTCGTAGAGCTGACGGCGGGGCCCCATCAATTCGCACCCGTGTTCACGACCGAAGCGGGCGACGAAGTCGGGGCTTACTACACAGTCGTCACATCCGACAGCACAAGCACCAACGCCAGAGAGGTCCCATGAAGCTGCGTTTCAAAACGAAGTGGTTACTGTTATTCTCCGTTTGCCTTGTCTGGCTTGCCACCTCCCGTGTGGATGCGGCCGAGGTCGTTAAGACCGACTTATTCGAGGCGGGAAAGGACGGCTACAAACTGTATCGCATCCCAGGCATCGTCGTCACGCGACGCGGTACGGTACTGGCTTACTGCGAAGCTCGCAAAGGCGACTCGGGGGACTGGGGCACGATTGATGTGCTCATGCGACGCAGCTCCGATGGCGGCCGATCGTGGCTGCCCAGGCAGCAACTGGTACATCTGGAAGGTGACTTGCCGATCAATCCCGTGGCAGCGGCACAGAACCTGGACAAGCCGGGCGAGAACACCGTCAACAATCCCGTCGCGATCGTGGATCATCTGACGGGAGCAGTGCATTTCCTCTATTGCCTCGAATACATGCGATGCTTCTATATGCGGAGCGACGACGAGGGAGTGACGTGGACCGAGCCGATCGAGATCACCAGCACCTTCGAGCGATTCCGCCCCAAGTACGCGTGGCAGGTCATCGCGGCGGGACCGGCGCACGGTATTCAGCTCACTCGCGGTTCCCATCAGGGGCGACTAGTCGTTCCCGTGTGGCTATCGCTGGGGACCGGTGGGCATGCTCATCGACCATCGGTTACGGCAACGATCTACAGCGACGATCACGGGCAAACCTGGCAGTGCGGTGAAATCGCGATGCCCGATACGCCCGAGTTTGTCTATCCGAATGAAACGGTCGTGATACAACTGGCCGATGGACAAGTGATGTTAAATTCGCGAAGTGAATCAAAGTCACACCGCCGCCTCATCACGACCAGTGCGGACGGCGCGACGAACTGGTCTCCACCACGGTTTGACGAAGCCTTGTTGGAGCCGATCTGCATGGCGGGGCTCGTCCGAGTGCGTGAGCCACGAGGCGATCAGGCTGGTCTGATCGCATTTTCCAATCCCCATAATCTGTCGCGTCAAGACGGCCAGGAAACGCCCGGCAAGAGTCGTGATCGGGTCAATGTATCGATCAAGTTGAGCCGCGACGAAGGCCAGACGTGGTTCGCCAATCGCACGCTGGAAAAGGGCTTCAGCGGCTACAGCGATCTCGCCGCACTGCCCGACGGCACGATCCTTTGTTTCTATGAACGAGGCAGCACCGATGGCAAGAGCATCTATCGAACCGGGCTGCTGACGGTAGCGCGCTTTGACGAAGCCTGGGTGCGTGGCACGGAGTAATAGAAGATTTGAACTTCGCGAATCGCCCCACCGCCAAACAAATGCCCTTGATGGCAGGCGTCTACCTATCATTCGCTTCCCCGTGCATTCGTCCGAGTCACGCAAACGCGCGAATCGCGACGGCACCGGCCTGCCCGTGCGGTGAGACATTCACGCTAATGAAGCTATTTCCAGCGGGAGTGCCCGGCCGAGCCGGTGTGATGGGGCACTCGGGATCGGCTTCTTCGTAATTGAGCAGTGGAAAAAGCTCACCATCGCGGAGGGCCAATAGGCTGGCAACCAGTTCGACGATCCCGCTACCGGCCCCCAGGTTGCCAAAATAGCTCTTGGCCGCAGTTACCGGAACTGGGGAAGGACGATCGCCGAAGACTTGCTGTATCGCACTCGCCTCGGCGATATCGCAAGAGTGTGTCGACAGACCGTGAGCATGTAGATGGCCGACATCCTCGGGGGACATTCCGGAGGTTCGCAGGGCTTGTTGCAGAACGTTTCGAATGGCCACCTGTGTTTGGGGAACTCCGCGATCGTTCAATACGGTCGATGAGCCATAGCCCACGACTTCAGCCAGGATCGTCGCTCCGCGCGACTGAGCCGATTCCAACTCTTCCATGATGATGGCACCGGCACCTTCGCCGAGCACAAGTCCCGTGCGTTGACGATCAAACGGGCGACTCAGCTTACTCGGATCATCGCCATCTTGGGCGATTTGTTCCTGCATCACGACGTGAATGGTGCGGATAGGGTGTACGCGGGTTCCCGTAGCTCCGGCAATGATGGCGTTCGCGCTGCCACGAGCGATGGTCGAGAAGGCTTCGGCGATGGCCAAGTTCGCGGACGCTTCCCGGAGCGTGATCGAATTGTTGGGGCCGCGCATGTCGTTGTAGATCGCGATGTGGCTGGCGGGCATATTGGGGAGGTACTTGAGCAACCACAAGGGAGTGACGCGCGGCAAGCCCTCTTCCGCCCAGCGTCCAAACTCAAACCCCTTGTCGGGACTCATGCAGCTCTTCACGCCCTCCGCGAACTCGTCGGGAAGCGTCATGATATAGTCCGAACCGTAGACCACGCCGGTCAGGTCGTGATCGTATCCGCCGGGTTCCAGTCCGGCATCGGTCATCGCCAATTGAGCGGCCGCGACGCCCATCTGAATCTCGCGACACATGACCTTGAGCCCCTTGCGAATGGCCTTCTTGCGACCGGCATCCAGCGTTCCAAAATCCTCGATTTCACCGGTGAATTGCTGTGCCTCGGCACCGAAGCGGGTCGGCAAATTGACCGCCGAGATTCCAGTCAGGGGGGCGCACGCCGCTACGGCCAGCTTGTAGTGAGTCCCAGAGGCTTTCCTTGGAACTTCCCAGGGGGCAAACGACACCCACCCCAGTAATGACAACACGGCGAGACGAAACAGCAGGCATAGTCGGTTACGCAAAGGATGAGGTCGGGAAACTAATTCTCTAGGTTAGCAGTCGTCATCCGACGAAAGAATTCGATGACGCACGCCTGGGAACTGGTCCGCCAGGGTGAAGGACATAAATGCCGAATTCGCGGCGAGTTGCGGCCAGTCAGTTATGTATTCTAAATGCTGATCGGACATCCGTCGAGGCTTGACAATTGGGTCACGTGGGGCGATCCATTCGCGAGGTGGGCCTGGAGGATCGACGGCAACACGTAGGGGTTCCTGCGATTCACGGCTTCAAATGCAAGACGAGACATGGCAAAAACATTAGTAACGCCCTCGATAGTTGGGGCTAGTTCGATCCGCGGTTCGCTGTTCGCTCGGCAGGGCTTGGCTGGCTTTGCCATTGCTTTCGATAAACAACAACGCATCGGCCCTCCCAACGTCTCCCCCAAGGAACTTTGGGAGTCCCAAGGGAGCACGCTCCACTGTGGGCGTCGCGATGACTCCGCAACTGAGCAAGAGCACTTGGTCGGTCGGCCAGCGAAAGCGTTCATGTAGTCGCCAACTGACGAGTTGCGGCACTTGAACTTGGACAACTTGCCGTGCGGTTGCCGACGAGGGCACATCGATATTCACTGGGAGCAGCTTCTCCACTTGGTCGATTTGACACTTCAACACGATATCGACGCTGGTCTCATTCAAGGCCATCAGCGGACTGATTTGCAACGAGTATCCCTCCTGAATCTGGCCCATCTCCATTTCGTACGGTGGAAACGCCTGACCGCGCAAATGTACGGATCGGACATAATTACGCGGATGCATGGACGAGATCGTTTGCGACTGGCCGTTGTGAATCAAGAGGCTCGGCGAGCTGTGGCTGCGAAAGTCAGTGCGTTTTTGTAGGTCGTTGATGAGAACCGTGGCGTTTTCTTTGGATAACAACCAGGCATCGACCCCGGGAGACTGCACCGTCACGCTGCGCATCAACGGCAGCGCCTTAGCTCTCCAATTGGGATTCGCCACGGTGACTAAACGGATGCCGAACGCGTGCGACTCCGCTTGACTACTGACCAAACGATCGACGATTTCTTGGACGACCGCATGCATGGCTTCCGTGTGATAGACCCGCAACGTATCTTTCCCGGCGTTAAGAATGCCAAAGGGTTCGGTAAACCATACTTCCGTCCCCGTCTCGCGGAGAATCCAGTCGATCACCGCTTGCTCGGGGCGCTCCGTCGAGGTGACTCGCGACGTGTAGGGACGGATATCATATTCCCGCCACTTCTGTTGGTGATCACGAGGCAGAACCCCATCGCTGGCGCTGACGCGAGTCAGCATGGGGACGCTTTTGGTGGAGGATGCGTCAGCGGTTGGCGTCGTGGGGCGTTCGTCCACAGGAACCGCCGGTACATTCTCCTCGTTGCTCACCGGACGCACAGCATCCGAGCCGGTGATCTCTCGAAATTGCAGTTGCGCCGATACGGCACCGGAAGAGGAATAAACCAAGGCTAAGGCCACTAAGCTATTCTTGACGCCGAATCGTGGAGACATGCGGATTTCTCCCTGGAATAGCGTCGATGACGGAACAAACGCGAAGGGCCACCGTCATCGGCTGCTGGATAAGAGGCGGGGAGTATAGGTGCCCGCGATGGGCGCAACAAGAGAGATTCGCCAACGGCGCTTGTGCGAATGTCAAGACAAGCCAATCAAAAGAGCCCGCTCGGCCAGGTAACTAGCCGGCGGGCCGCCTGACTCATTGAAATCAGCCAGCAGCGGGCTGAGATCATGTCGGTCGACTAATATGGGCCATCCGCGAGCACTACTCGCCGAGTGGATCCTTCTTCTCAGTCAGTACCGGGCACTGGGGAGCAAGTTCCGCATTGAGCTCTTTGAAGGCAGCCCATTCTTCCGGCAAGTTATCTTCGTGAAAGATGGCTTCCACGGGACACTCGGGAACGCATGCTTCGCAGTCAATGCACTCATCCGGATGAATGTATAGCATCTGTTCCCCCTCGTAGAAGCATTCCACGGGGCAAACCACCACACAATCGGTGTACTTGCACGCAAAGCAGGGCTGTGCAACCACGTGTGTCATGAATTCGATCTCCTGTTGCGTAAAGCGTGTAAATCGTCGCAACCGCTTGGCGTCGCGAGCGTACAGAAACAATTCGGTACCGTACCGCGCATTTCCCCAATTGAAACTGTCAAGTTTCTCGGTGATTTGTCAGGGCCAAGCGTGTGGGCGAGGGGCGTCACTGCCAACCAATCGGCCAGCCACGTGAAAAACCTATTCCAGTTCGCGCCAAGTTGTTGTCACCGAAGCACTTTGCAGCAGTACCCTTAGGGCAAAGCTTCGCGAATCCTAGTACCGCTTCCCACGACTGTCAAGCGGTTGAGGCACTGTGTCGCAGGCACCCGCGCAAGATCACACTTGCTTCCCCGTGCGAGCACATCTAAAATCAAGCATATATTGAGCTTTCGTTACGAGTCGAGCGTCAGGGAGCCCGTAGGCAAGGATGTTCAGGCCACTTGCCGGGCGGAGAATCCAGCCGTGACCCTATTAGACATCGACAGAGATTTGCTGCAGCGGTGCTTGAATGGTGGAGTGCGCGCGTGGGAGGACTTTGTTGATCGGTTTGTGGGTGTGGTCATGCACGTCATTAACCACACCTCCCAGTCGCGCTCAATGCGTCTCTCGCCGCAGGATCGTGAAGACTTAGCCGCTGAGGTCATGCTAGCGATTATTAGCAACGACTTTGCGGTCCTCCGTCGTTTTCGAGGCGAGAGCAGTTTGGCGACTTATCTGACGGTCATCGCACGTCGGGTGGTGATTCGCGAGCTCCTCAAGCGTAAGACCATGCCAGGGAGTTCCAACGTCGCCGTGGAACGAGAGGGCAGCGGAACAACTCCTGAAGAGCGCATCAATGATCGTGATGAGGTCGAACAACTCCTGGCGTCGCTGCGCAGCCCCGAAGCGGATGTGATTCGCATGTATCACCT
>JBGTHH010000394.1:0-5611 GCA_041746275.1 Pirellulaceae bacterium
ATCATCGAGACGAACACGTTTGGTGCTAGCCCGATCGGCATGGAGGAATTCGACCTTCCGCGAGAATTGGTCCGCGAGATCAACTTCGCTGCCGTCGCCTGCGCTCGACAAGCCGTGGATGAGTTCAACGCCCTGACTCCCGACAAGCCGCGATTCGTCGCCGGTTCAATCGGCCCCACGGCTAAGACCACTTCGATGTCGCCCAAAGTCGAGGATCCCGGCTACCGCGCGGTAACGTTCGATCAACACGTCGATTCGTACTATCAACAGGTCGCGGCCTTGGTCGAAGCGGGGGTCGACATCCTATTCCCTGAAACGACGTTCGACACGCTGAATCTAAAAGCCTGCTTGTTCGCGATCTCGCAATACTTCGAGGACCACGATGTCGAGCTCCCCGTGATCGCCTCGGTCACGATCACCGACGATGCGGGTCGAACTTTGTCGGGACAAACGATTGAGGCATTTTGGAACTCCGTGTCGCACTTTGATCTGACGGGGGTCGGTATCAATTGCGCCTTGGGACCGGAGAAGATGCGACCGTATATCGAGGAACTGTCCCGCATCGCACCCGTCTTCATTTCGTGCCATCCCAACGCCGGTTTGCCGAATGAAATGGGTGGCTTCGATCAGACGCCCGAGATCATGGCCGAGACCTTGCGTGAGTTTGTGGAGAACGGCTGGCTGAATATTCTCGGCGGGTGCTGCGGGACGACTCCCGCGCATATTCGCGCGTTCGCGCGGATGGTCGAGGAAGCCTCGCCTCGTCGTCGACCGCGTGTCGAACGGCGGACGCGTTTGAGTGGCCAGGAGGCGCTGACGCTACGCCCCGAATCGAACTTCATCATGATTGGCGAACGGACGAACGTCACGGGCTCGAAGCGGTTCGAGCAACTGATCAATCAGGATAAGTACGACGAAGCCCTCGAAGTCGCGCGGAATCAAGTCAACGGCGGAGCCAGCATCATCGACATCAACATGGATGCGGATTTGCTCGACGGCGTGGCGGCCATGACGCGTTTCCTGAACTTGATCGCGGCCGAACCGGATATCAGCCGCGTGCCGATCATGATCGACAGCTCCAAGTGGGAGATCCTGGAAGCGGGTCTCAAGTGCGTGCAAGGCAAGGCGATCGTCAACTCGATCAGCTTAAAGGACGGCGAAGCGGAGTTTCTGCGGCGCGCGAAGCTGGTGCGCCGGTATGGGGCCGCGGCGGTGGTGATGGCGTTCGACGAGCAAGGTCAAGCCACCTCGCGAGACGACAAGGTCCGGATCTGTAAGCGGGCCTATGACCTGTTGACCCAAGAGGTCGGTTTTCCTTCCGAGGACATTATCTTTGATCCCAATATCCTGACCGTGGCCACCGGTATCGACGAGCACAACAATTATGCCGTCGACTTCATCGAAGCCACCTCCCTCATCAAACAGGAATGTCCCGGTGTGAAGATCTCCGGCGGCGTCAGCAACATTTCGTTCTCGTTTCGCGGCAACGAGATGGTCCGAGAGGCGATGCACTCGGCCTTCCTTTACCATGCGATCCGCGCGGGCTTGGACATGGGGATCGTCAACGCGGGACAGCTCGAAGTCTACGAGGAAATCAACAAGGACTTGCTGGAGCGGGTCGAGGACGTGTTGCTGAACCGTCGTCCCGATGCCACCGAGCGATTGGTGGACTTCGCGGAACGCGTCAAAGGGCAGGGGGGCAAGAAAGCCTTCGAGGAAGATCTGACATGGCGCGAGGCTCCACTTCAAGAGCGACTCAAGCACGCCTTGATCAAAGGGATCGACAAGTTCATCGTGGCCGATATCGAGGAGGCTCGCCAGCAGTACGAACGCTGTTTGCAAATCATCGAAGGTCCGCTGATGGACGGCATGTCGGTGGTTGGAGATTTGTTCGGCGCGGGCAAGATGTTCTTACCTCAAGTCGTCAAATCGGCGCGGGTCATGAAGAAGGCGGTGGCCTACTTACTGCCGTTCATGGAGCAAGAAAAGATCGCGGCTGGCACTGCGGCGCATGCGGCGCGGGGCAAGGTCTTGATGGCCACGGTCAAAGGGGATGTGCATGATATCGGCAAGAACATCGTCGGCGTCGTGCTGGGCTGCAACAACTACGAGGTCATTGACCTGGGGGTGATGGTCTCCTGCGAAAAGATCCTGCAAACGGCCATCGAACAGGGAGTTGACATCATCGGCCTGTCCGGGCTAATCACGCCCAGTCTGGACGAGATGGTCCACAACGCCAAGGAGATGCAGAGGCTGGGCTTCCAGGTACCGCTGCTGATTGGCGGAGCGACGACCAGCGCCAAACATACCGCTGTCCGCATCGCGCCGCAGTACAATCACCCGACAGTCCATGTGCTCGACGCTTCGCGCTGCGTGGGTGTGGTGGAGCGACTGTTAAGCGACGAGCGACGCGAGGCTTTTCTCGAGGACAATCGGAGCCTCCAAACGCAGCTCGTTAGCTCGTATGAGAAACGGCAAGCGAAACTCGTCCCTTATGCCGACGCCTGTGCTCATCGATTTCAAACCGACTGGTCGACGGTAGCGATCGACCGTCCCGCGCGGCTGGGCGTTCAAGTTCTGTCGCAGTTCTCTTTGGCCGACATCGCCAAGTACATCGATTGGTCGCCGTTCTTCATGACGTGGGAGCTGAAAGGCAAGTACCCGAAGATTTTGGACGACCCGCAGACCGGCGAGGCGGCTCGCGAGCTCTTGGCCCATGCTCAGGAGTTGTTGCACGAGATTATCGACAAGCGGTTGCTCACCGCGAACGCCGCTTATGGCTTCTGGCCCGCCGCCTCGGATGGTGACGACATCATCGTGTATCGCGACGAACGGCGCGACGTCGAGCTGACGCGTTTGCACATGTTGCGTCAACAGTGGGAACGCCAAGGGCAGGCGGACTTCCGTTCGCTGGCCGATTACATCGCGCCGGTGGACTCGGGACGTGAAGACCACATCGGAGCCTTCTGTGTCACCACGGGAATCGGTACTGCGGAGTTGTGTGCCAAGTACGACGCCGATCACGACGACTACAACTCGATCATGGTCAAGGCGTTGGCCGATCGGCTGGCCGAGGCCTTTGCCGAATTACTCCACGAACGGGCTCGCCGGGAGTGGGGCGGCATGGCGGAAGAATCGCATAGTATCGAGGATCTGATCGACGAGAAGTATCGCGGTATCCGGCCGGCTCCGGGCTATCCTGCGTGTCCCGACCACACCGAGAAACGTACCGTGTTCGATTTGCTCGACGCCGAGCAGAACACGGGCATGACGTTGACGGAGCATTTTGCCATGCTTCCCGCGGCCAGCGTAAGCGGCTTGTATTTTGCTCACCCGCAGGCCCGCTATTTCGCCGTGGATCAGATCACTAAGGATCAGGTGGAAGATTATGCTCGCCGCAAGGGAATGTCGTTGGCTGAAGTGGAACGCTGGCTCGCACCCAATCTCGGCTACGAGCCCGAGCGGTAGACCCGTGCCATATCAGAGCCTGTTCGAAAAGGGGTCTGACCCTCTCCGGCGAGGCCAAAAATCCAGTGAAATCGACTCGCCTCCAGAGGGTCTGACCCCTTTTCGGACAGGCTCTCACGCTTGATGAATGCGCTGCTCCAAGATCGCGAGTCCTTTGTGCGCAAGCACTGGGCACTCCTGCCGATACTGGGTGTGGCGGTGCTGTTGCGGTTGTGGCAGATCCACGAGTCGCTGTGGCTGGACGAGCTCCATACGGCATGGGTCGTTGCTGACGGACCAGCGGCCATTAGCGAACGAGCGCGGCTCGGCAATCAGAGCCCTCTTTACTTCTACTTGCCTTACCTGACGACCGGGCTGTTGGGGACGAGCGAATGGACGTTGCGTCTCCCGTCGCTGCTGGCGGGGTCGGGACTGGTGGCGCTGGCGTATCTGTTATCCTACCGCTGGACGCAATCGCTGTTGGCTGCGGCGCTAGTCGGAGCCCTGGTTGCGGTGGATCGCAACTTCCTGTTCTACGCCACTGAAGCACGTCCCTATGCACTCGTGCAACTCATGGCGGTTACTCAACTGTGGTTGTTTTGGGAATTGCAGTCGCGGTCGGCGCTCGCACCACGATTGGGTTTCGTGGCTTCGACGGTGGGCATGTTCTATCTGCATTACACAGCCATCCTGCTCGTCGCCGGGGAAGTGATGTTTTGGTTGATCCAACGTGGACTCGGGCGCGCAACGGCGTATCGGACACGGCAATTCGCCGCGGATCTACTGTTCATCTCGGTCCTGATGCTTCCAAGCTTTGGTCACCTGCGTGAGATTGGTTCACATCGCCACGCTTGGGCCGCGTTTATTGGCGACACGTCGCTCCAATGGCCCTTGCATTGGTTCTCGTTGGATAACTATGTCATCGTGCCACTCATCGGCCTTGCGGTAACAACATGGTTCTTTCGCCAAACGCAGGCGATGCGCATAACCGGCCAGCAGTCGACGTGCGCGATGTTATTGGCCAATTGGCTGCTCCTGCCGGTGGCGATCGTGTGGGTATCCACAGTAACCGATTTCGCGCGTCTGTATCTGTTGCGTTACGTGATCGGCGCGGCACTCGCTCCGATCCTGTTCGCCGGACTCTGCGTGGGTGCTTGCCCAACTCGACGTGCGCGAAGCGCCGTGGCAGTCGTGACCTTTCTGGCCGCATTGGTGTCCAGTGGTATCGTGCAACAGTTTCGGATCGATGGCCGACTTTTTGGCGATCGCCAGGAGAATTGGCGTGAAGCCGTGGCTTGGGTGAACTCCGCCATGCAACCCTCGTCACCGGTATTCATTCGCAGTGGACTGCTCGAAGCGGATCGGCTCCGCGAAGACAGTTCACCACTCCTGCGGGACTATTGCCTGTTACCCGTGACGTCCATCTACGCGTTAGCCGTCAAGCCACACGACCTGGCTCCGTTGCCCACAGCAAACTCAGGTGATCTTTCCGCAGGAGATTTGGATCGCATCGCGGCCACCGGCTGGAGTTGGTTCATCATCCATGGCGGTTCGCGCACGAGAGAGCGCTTTATGGAGCGAGTCCAAGCGAGCCTTCAATCACGAGGTTTGTTTGGAATGGGCGTGCAAGACCGCCAATTCGGAAACGTGGCGGTGTGGCAAGTGGTGCCCATCCCTTTCAAAATCGATAGTCGAGCCGAAGGCTTACCCACTCAGCCAACGTCTCCCAACTCCATCGCGCCACCATAGCGAGCCAAAACACGCCGCCGCAGTGGCTGTAGTTCGTCAGATTCCAGTTCGGGAACCTGTTCGAGTAATTGCTGGGCATCGGCTCGCGCTTCCTGCAACACCTCGGCATCTCGCGTGAGATCGGCCACGCGGAGCGGCGGCAGGCCATGCTGTTTGAAACTGAATAGGTCGCCCGGCCCGCGCATCGCAAAATCGCACTCCGCCAACTCGAAGCCATCGGTGGTGCGGGCAAAGGCCTGGAGTCTTTGCAGGGCCTCGTCCGACTTGGCAGACGCGTAGACACAGACGTAACCAGGATACGCTCCGCGACTAACTCGGCCACGCAACTGATGAAGCTGGGCCAAACCAAATCGCTGGCCACCTTCGATCGTCATGAGCGTGGCGTTAGGCACATCGATCCCCACCTCCACGACCG
>JBGTHH010000395.1:0-4046 GCA_041746275.1 Pirellulaceae bacterium
AAAGACAAAAAAGCCCAACGGCTGGCTGAGCGCGTACCACCATCCCGTTTCGGCTTGAGCCAAGATGATCTGATCGAGATCCAACGAGCCAGTCGCCAGAACTACGCCGAGGATGCCCAGACCCAGGGGCAGTTCGTAGGCAATCAACTGAGCACTCGAACGCAGTGCTCCCAGGAAGCTGTACTTGTTGTTGCTCGCCCAGCCGCCCAAGATCACTCCGTAGACGGCGATGCTCGACAAGGCAAAGACGACCAGCATCCCCACCCCCGCGCCCGGCGATACCACAAGCTTGATGGGCTCGTCCCCCAGCAGTCCGGCAGGCAGAACGCTGCCAAATGGGATCACGGCGAACGTGGTGAGGGCCGCCACCAAAATCGAAATCGGTGCGAGCACAAACAGCCGCTTATCGACATGTGCCGGCGTGTACTCCTCCTTCAAAATGAACTTCACACCGTCCGCCGCCGGTTGGCCCAAGCCGAACAATCGCAGATCCTTCCAGCCCTTATGGACTTGGCTGAGCGGAAAGCCGACGCGATTGGGACCGACGCGATCTTGAATCCAGGCCGCCATCCGACGTTCGAGCAGCACAAAGTAAGCGGCAGCCGTCATCAGGCCACCGATTACCACGGCACTCTTGATAAGTATTTCGATCATGACGGCGCGAACTGCTTTCCTGCCTAGTTTCCGGTAAGCGCGAGTTGGTTGACTCGCAGATCGATTCCGTATTCCGACTCGACTCCCGCCGCGGCACTGAAGTACAACAGCTCGCGGGTCAGATCGTCCAGCACCGCCCGGGACTTGTAAAGACCCTGTCTCTGTAACAACCGCCAGTAAAGCTGCCCCTCGGTGGTCACTCCGGCGGGAGGACGCACGGCCCAGCGAAACGATTGCAAGCGATCGGCGTGGTTCACATACGAACCTTCGCGTTCGGCAAACGTCGCCGCCGGGAGCTGGTACGTCGCTCGCTCCCACAACGGCGAGGCAAACGTGTCTTGCACGATCAGCAACGGTATCGCCTCAAATTTCTGAGCGGCAGCCACATCAATCCAGTCGGTCTTGTAGCCACCGGTGACCCACACGGCGTCGAACGCTTCGTTCGTGATGCGTCCCAGAAAATCGTCCCACGTCACCAGCGCTTTGGTCATCCCCACGATAACTTCTTCGACACCGCGACGATTGGGACACTTTTCGGCGTGGATCGTGAAACCGCTGGGGAAACGTTCGTCCTCGCCCTCCCGAGGAACATGGCCGAGCACCAACAGTGCGCGTTCGTCGAGTCCGCGGACATACGTCGCCAATTGATAGGCTTCTTCGACCGTGAGATGCGGCGAGAGGACGACCGCGATATGGCCACACTTCCCGAGCTTCGCATCCAATTCAGCGGGCAGTGCCGACCAATCGACCGGCTCATATCCTTCGGCACCCAAACGCCGGGGCTGAGTTTGGCGATCGGGTTCATGCACATGCTTCCACCCATAGCGGCCCTCGTCGCACATCCACCATTGATTCACATGCGGATTCTCGCGCGGCTTCAAACGATAGATCTTGTCTTGATTCTCTTCGACGTTGATCGAACAACCTGTCGAACAACCCGCGCAGATGTTCGCGTGGCTCTTCATGAACCACACTCGCTGCTTGTACAGGAAATCGCGATCGCCCAAGGCACCGACGGGGCAGAGATCGACCACGTTCCCCGACATCTTGTTGTCCAGCGGAAAGCCCGGAAAGACATCGATCTCCTCGTGCGCGCCGCGATTCACCACCATCAATTCGCTAGTGCCACTGATCTCACGGGTGAAGCGAACACAGCGGGTACACATCACGCAACGATCGACAAACAACGTGACTGTGTCGCCCATTTCGCGACGGCGGCTGGTGAAGGGCTTCAGGTCCGCGCGGCGTTCCTCGCGTCCATGGGCGAAGTGGTAATCTTGCAGCGAGCATTCGCCAGCTTTGTCGCAGATCGGACAATCGATCGGATGCCGGATCAACAGATCTTCCTCGACCATCGCCCTCGCGGCAGTGATCTTGTCGCTTTGAGTAATGAAGACCGTGCCGTCGGTGGCGGGAGTTTGACAACCGGGAACCAGCTTGGGAAACATCGTGATCTCGCCCGTGGCCGGATCGCGACGCCCAGTCTCGACCAGACACATCCGGCAACTGGCGACCACCGTGAGCCCGGGATGCCAGCAGTAGTGCGGCACCTCCGCGCCCGCCCGCGCGGCGGCTTGAATGCCGTTCAGGCGTTCGCCTTCCGCGAGCTCTACCTCTTGTCCGTCAACAAGCACTATGGCCATAGATCAGTACGTCGCACTAGCCGCACGACGATCTCATAGGTTGGGGGTTGGACCACGTTTCGTTCGGCGTGGTTGCGGATTAGTGGGCACCGATAATCTCCAGGATCGGCACAGGATTGGTCTCCATGTAACCGGTGGGGTTCGTGCGTTTGATATAGTCTTCAAACTCGTCGCGGAACTTGCGGATCGCATTCTTCAGTGGCCACGCGGCTCCATCCGCCAGACCGCAGATCGTCGTGCCGGGAATGATCCCAATCGTGTCGCCAATCTCCAGCAACAGATCGAGATCTTTTAGTCGACCCTTTCCGGCCTTGATGCGATTCATCATCTTTAAGGCCCAGGATGTTCCTTCACGACAAGGAGTGCATTGACCGCAACTTTCATGGGCGAAGAACTGACAACTGTTGTGCAAGAAGTCGACCATGGGGACGGTTTCATCGATGACCACAACAGCCGCCGTGCCTAATCCCAAACAGCCATATCGGCCGGGCCCCGCGAAGTCCAAGGGGCAATCGAATTCCGCGGCCGTGAGCAGGCCCATACTGATCCCACCCGGGATTGCCGCTTTCGCTCGCCGACCCTTCCAGATCCCGCCACCATACTGATCAATCAGTTCCTGGACGGTGATGCCCAGCGGAGCCTCATAGCAACCGGGACGTTCGACATGTCCGCTCAGACAATACAGCTTCGGCCCAAAACTGCCGGGATCGCGCGGATTATTGGGGTCGGGCGGAACGCCAATCGAGCGAAACCATTCTGCACCTCGATCAACAATCTGTTTCACGCACGCCGCTGTTTCGACGTTATTCACAACGGTCGGCTTATGAAAGACGCCTTCGACGGCAGGGAACGGCGGTTTGATGCGCGGCCAAGCGCGTTTGCCTTCAAGGCTTTCAATCAGCCCGGTCTCTTCGCCACAAATGTAAGCCGCCGCGCCGCGATGCAGAAAAATGTCTAGGTTGTAGCCGCTGCCCAGAATGTTTTGGCCCAGGTAACCCGCAGCATAACATTCATCCACAGCCGCCTGCACGCGTTTCCAAGCCAACGGGTACTCATACCGCATGTAGAAGTAGGCCGTCGAGGCCTGGGTCGCGAAGCAACTGACGATCAAGCCCTCGATGACTTGATGCGGATCCAGTTCCATTAGGATGCGATTATTGAACGTACCCGGTTCGCTTTCATCGGCGTTCAGGCAAAAGTAAATCGGCCCGGCATGATTCTTCGGCAGGAACGTCCATTTCAAACCCGTGGGAAATCCCGCTCCCCCACGCCCGCGCAGTCCGCTCGCCTGGACCAACTCGCGCACGTCCTGAGGAGACATTCCCCCCAGCACCTTCTTCAGCCCCGCGTAGCCACCGCACGACTCGTACGCGCGCAGCGTATGACTCGCTTCTTTATCGATGTTTTCGAGGAGTACGGGTTGAAAGTCGGCCACGACGGGCACCTCACTGCAATGATTCGACAAACGCGTCCGCCTGCTGCGGAGTGACGCTCTTGTACAATGTCTCGTTGGCCAGAATGCAGGGCGCGTGCTCGCAAGCCCCCAGGCATTCGGCATACTCCAAGGTCAGCTTGCCATCCGCCGTGGTTTCGCCAGGCTGGACGCCCACTTTGTCGCACAAATGCTGTAGTAACTCGTCGGCACCGCGCAAGTGACAACTAATCGAACGACAGACCCAAGCCCGCACACGCCCGTGCGGTTGATCCTGCTTGAAGAAGCCGTAGAACGTCAGCGTGTCCTGTACCTGG
>JBGTHH010000396.1:0-9755 GCA_041746275.1 Pirellulaceae bacterium
GGTGGTTTGAACTCAGCCAGCACAATCAGTGTCGGTCCACTCTGGTTCAATCGCGGATCCATCCCGCTCGTGACTTTGACACCGCGAGTCAGGGTCAAACGAAGATGCACGCCATCGGTCATTTGATTGGCGGTCAGCGTACGTTTAATCTCTTCGATAATCGTGTCGTGACTCGGAATCTCTTGGAACGCCAAAGCCTGGGCTGAACTGCGAAGTCGATCGAGATGCTCAAGCAGTCGGAAGATGCGGCCGTTGTACAATCGCAATCCCTCCCAGACCGCGTCGCCGCCTTGCACGACCGAATCAAACGGGCTGATGCCCGCTTCGTCGCGATGCGACAGTTTGCCGTTGATGTTCACCAGGAGATCGCGATTACGCGGGTCGAACTTTTGTAGCATGTTGCATTCCGTAGCTCACGGGTACGCGGGATGAGTTGGCCAGAAACCCGAAACTTAATCGGCGTGATCCTGCGGCACCGTTACCGCAGTAAGACGATGTTCATAGAGGTGCGTGTAGAGTGATAGGCATTCGTCGAGCACACATTGCAGTCGCGCGGGGACCGGATCTGGTTTGGCGCGGTAGGGCGCGAAACATGTCGTCTGCTCGACCTTGGCATACCAGTACTTCGCCCACACGCCATCCGTCGCACGTCGTCCCGGCGGCCAATGGAGCATTTCATCATAAAACTTCAGGCCCATGATCGAGCACAGCTTTTCCAGTATTCCGCGCGGATTCTCTAGCACATCGCGGGCGTCGAGCACCGGTGGTGTAGTCTCCTGACGTGCGCGGATCATGTCGAATATCCGCACCTGTTGTGGCAATCCCGTATCGTCTATGCGTGGCTCCGGAAGGAACTCGGTCAGCGACGTCAACATCTCGCGCGGGTCACGAATCAGAAAACAGTTGTTGAGCGCGCTCAGCCAGTCGAGCTCGATATGGGGAAGTAGGTGATGGGCCATCTGCTTCTGATAGAACACCGTGACGCCGGCAGGTAGCGGGCCCGTTAACCATTCGACGACCTTACGCCAATCGGTTTCATGGTGGCTGATCGTTTCGGCCGCTCCCGGGTGATTTAGTTGGGTCTGTTGCAAGTAATGGGCATAGAGCGGTTCGTCACAGACGATCGTGTCCGGGCGATTGCCCCACGCGCGCATCATGGCCGTGGAGATGTTTCGCGGACCGGACCACATGGCAACTCGGGTCATCACGTCGTCATACCAAGTCGTGTAATCGGAAGTGAAACTTCCCAAGCTTACCGCCGTAATTTCCAGCCGTAATCGCCACAATCCCCGAGCCACAGGCGGCGTGCAGAGCCGTCGTCATCCCGCGCGCCACTGCGGCTTCATCCACTCCATCGAGCACGATTTCGTAAACGCAGTTCGCCGACTCATGCAGTTTGGAATCTACGCGTCCGCGTAACGTGGGACAATAAGCATCGGAGGTCGAGGCGGGCAGCCCTTTGTAACGAGAACCGATCTTGCTACCACTGCGTGCCACACCTCCGGGAAACGGCGCGATCACGCCTGGTAGATCAGTGAGCGATTCGGTCGCCCTCCGCACGGCGGCCAGTCCGGCGGTCTTGTCGACGGCCTGCACGATCAGATTTCCACCGGCCACGCCCTTGCCGACGCCCACGCGATCCTCGACCAGGAACTCGCCATCCATCACCGGAATGCGCCAATAACGTCGCCCTTCCAGTTGCTTACTTTTCTGATAGCCGTCGCCAAAGAAGCGGATCGCCTTGCCCAACGGTACGCGGGTCTCGGCGGTCGGCAAGCCATCAAACACTGCCGTCGTGGGGCAGGTCATCACACACTGCCCCACACGGTTGACCAATGCCTTGCCGAGTTTCTCAGGTGAGAAACCAAACAACAGGACCTCGGCCCCCGGTCGTCCATCCGGAGTTTCGTGCGGCGCTAGCTGGCGTTCGATCCCGGCTTCCGCGTCGCAGGCAATGACCGACGAACTGTAGCCACTCAGTTCACGCAGCGCCGCGTTAAGCCAGTAGTCGTCGTGAGCCGTAATGCACAGCCGCGCATAGACCATGCGAAAGGCTTCGGCAAACGTATCCTCAATCCAGGTATCGCCAAGTTTCACGAAGGCACTTTCTGATCGAGCCAGTCCCATGTTTGGAAAGTTCCCATCATGACGACCCGCCCGCGAATTGCCAAGTCGCAGGCAGAGGGCTCGGGAGAAGCTTCCCCAACCCTAGCCCTGGTGCCACCCCTGCCACCAATACGGGGTTTCCTTTACAGCCTGGGATCGATGCGGCATACTATCGCCCCGCTCGGTAGTAACCGCCCAGTCCGTTGGGCAAGACGGAGAACGGGGCTTCGAGGGAGAATGCACGGATGGCTCGTTTGTCGATCAACGAGATGACAACTTACCGTTGGTCATTCGAGGAAGATGTGGAACATTACGTCGCGGCCGGTGTTCCCGCGATGGCCGTGTGGCGTCACAAGCTTTCCGATTTTGGCGAGGAAAAGGGCATCGAAATGCTGGCGGACTGCGGTGTGACCGTGTCGAGCCTGATGTGGGCTGGCGGTTTTACCGGCAGCGATGGCCGTTCGCATCAAGATGGAGTCGCCGACGCTCGGGAAGCGATTCGCTTGGCGGCGGCGATGCGGGCCGAGTGCCTGATCGTCTATAGCGGCTCCCGCGCCGGACACACACAAAACCACGCGAAACGTCTGCTGATCGCGGCGCTCACCAGTCTAATACCGATCGCCGCCGAGTTCGGCGTACCGCTGGCCATCGAACCCATGCCGGCTGCCTGTGCTAGCGAATGGACCTTCCTCACCGATTGGGAAGAGACCTTGGCAATTTTGGATCAGTTCGAGAGCGCTGAATTGAAGCTCGTATTCGACGCCTACCATTATGGTCACGATGCGCGGATTATAGAACGTCTGTCAGAGTTGGCACCGCGTGTTGGTACCGTGCATCTTGCCGACGCTAAGCGACCTCCCGCCGGAGAACAGAATCGCTGCCGTCTGGGAGATGGGACCATTCCGCTAGAGGAGATTGTCTCCTTGCTCGCGAAGGGCGGCTATCAAGGCTGCTTCGACGTCAAATTGATGGGCGAGGAGATCGAGGCCTCGGATTACCGGGAATTGATCGCCCACTCCAAGCGAGCCTTCGACCGACTGACAGCCGCCGCCGGCCTCGCGTAGTGTACGCTTCGAGTTCCATGGGACGCTGTGAAATCGAATCTAGTTGAATTCCAGAGTCCGCGACCCGATACTGGGAGCCACTTAGGATGACGTGGCAATTCGTTAATCCCGCGCCGCCTCGTCACGATGCTCCGAAACTCGAGTAGCCACTGCTGTGGTTCGATCTCTTCCCACGACAACCTGAACACGAATAGGAATTCACTCCATGAGACACTGCTTGACCCTGTTTGTTGTCGCGTTCGGCTTCTGCCTCCCATTGCAAGACCTCGCGGCCGAAGCGACTCAGCCCGTGCGGATGGGATGCGGGTTGATGACCTTCGACACGGTGCCGGGCTGGGGGCTGCGCCCCGATGGGCAATCGGCCTTGGGGCCAACCCATGGCGCGGTCGTGATCGACAAGGCGGGGAACATCTATACCAGTGCCAACAAAGGCGTGGTGGTCTTCTCGCCAGACGGAAAAGAGATCCAGTCGTACCTCGGCGAGAATTACTCGAAACTCCATGATATGGAGATCCGCCAGGAAGACGACGGCGAATTCATCTATGGGGCCCGCAACACCAACGCCGAGGGCATCAAGTTCAACGCTCATAGCGGGGAAATCGTGCTGAAGCTGATTTATCCCGAGGAGTCTGGATTAAACCTGAAGAAGTTCAATCCGACGGCCATCACTGTCGCACCCAATGGCGATATCTTTCTGGCGGACGGTTATGCCAGCAACCACATCTTCAAGTTCGACAAAGCCGGCAAGTACCTGATGCACTTTGGGACCCAGGGCAATGAACTCGAACAGTTCAATACCGCTCATGGCATGACGTTGGACACGCGTTACGAGCCTCCTCGTCTATTGATCTGCGATCGCAACCACCAGCCCAAAGGTCGACTGCTGCATTACGATCTGGATGGCAAGTTCATTGCGGAAGTAGTCACGGGGCTCGGCATGCCGACGTCGGCCGCCGTCCAGGGCGACTATGTCTCCGTGCCGGACTTGCATGGACGACTGGTTATTCTCGACAAGAGCAACACGATCATTGCCGTACTGGGCCACAACTCCGATCCCGACAAACGCGTAAACTTCAATGTGCCGCAAGAGCAGTGGATCGAGGGGATCTTTAGCGGCACGCATGGCTCGTACTGGGATCAAGACGGGAACTTATACGTCCAGGATTGGAATGTCTCGGGACGCATCATGAAGCTGGTGCGAGTCAAGTAGCGGGATGTAAGTCGTCAGAGGTCGGGCCTGACGACTTGATCTGATGTTATGCGTCCAACCTCAACGCTTCGCGTTGTGTCGCGTCGATGCGCGTTGACACAATCGGGGATGGCATGTTGTTTGCACCCAGGAGTTGCTAAAGGAACGTAACGTTATTCCAGAGGGATCGTTCAAGAGGCTCACCCATGAATCGAAAGATGGTCGCATTGGCATTTGGCTTGCTGTTGCTGATTTGGTGTGCGAATGGGCACGCGGCGATTCTGACGCGGCTGAATCTGGTGACGGACGGGTCCGCCGATCCACCCGGTGACCGGCTGGAAGTGACCATCTTGTTCCTACCGGGTGAGGAAGAGCTTGCGGTCGATTTGCGAGTGTTTGCGATCCTTACTGGGCAAGATCAGGTTACGGCTGTGCGTGGACGCAACACGAGCTTGATCGACCCGGCTGGCAATCTGCGCATCCAAACGAGCGTGCGGCGTCCAGTGGACAGTCGCGCGGCGACCGTCGATATCGTGGTGCCCTATGCGAGCCTCGATCTCTTGCCGGGCAGGCACAAACTGGCCTACGAGATCACCGGCCGGCGCGGTGCTACGATCGACTTTGTCAAAGCGACCGACATGACTCCGATTGTTGTCAGTCAGCGAACGCGAACGACCATTCGGCAATCAAGCAAGACGATCCGATATGTCGAGCGGCTGACAAATCGCCTGGCCTACGTTGTCGAGGACGGTCGCGTGACCGAGCGACAGGTTCAGTTACTGGTTCCCACGCCTGTAGCGGCCGTGCAGGATCGGGAGATCACCGTACGCATCCCGGGCGAGTTTTCCCGACCGAAACTCGTTCAGGCCAGGCCATCGCCAGAGAAGTCATTGGATGCGGGTGACCAGGCCACATTCCCGCTGGCGGGACGAGCCTGGGAGTCGCTGGCCGAGTTTGAACCGCAGCGCAAACGCTCGATTTTCTATGCCACGAATCGCGGGGTTGCCGCCACGTCTGAAACAACGCCGGCACGATTCGGCAAAACGGTCGGCGATTTGACTTATGGCGTTTGCGTTGTAAACATTCCCGTCGAACAACATATCCAAGGCAAACTCGAAGTGCCGAATTGGTGGAACTCGCGGGACCCCGCCAAGTACTTCCTGGTCGAATCGGTTGAACCGCTGGATGTCGCTGCCTTTCGCGAACGGATGTCTTCCAATGATATTCTGTTATTCGTGCATGGCTACAACACCAATTTCAGTTTTGCCGTGCTGCGTACCGCGCAACTCGTACATGATCTAGCCTTCCCAGGACAAGGCTTGGCCTTCAGTTGGCCCTCGGCGGGTGGTCTGACCGGTTATTCACATGACGAGAAGGCAGCTCAGGCCAGCGTTCCCGCACTTGTGAAATTGTTCGCCGATTTGCAGGCGACGGTGAACAACGATGCTCGCTCGCGAAAGGTCCACATCATTGCCCACAGCATGGGCAATCGCGTGCTGCTGCAAGCGATGCGTTACTTCGAACTCCAACAGGGCGCACCTGCGACGGAGAAACTGTTTGGTCAAGTCGCGTTAGCTGCACCGGATGTGAACGGCTCGTTGTTTGGTGCGTTGATTCCCAGCCTTGTGCGTCAGGCAGACCATGTCACGCTGTATTACTGTGAAGCGGACCAAGCGTTGCAAGCCTCGCGAGAACTCCACAAGGATATGCCCGTGGGGCTGGGGCCTTGCTTTGCGGAAGGTGTCGACACGATTAACGCCGATGCCGTCAATACCGACGTCATTGGTCACGGCTACTACGCGTCGGCTCACGAACTGCTCGTGGATCTGCGGTTGTATGTTTTAAATCGCCTCGGGCCCGACGAGAGGCTACCTCCCTTAGGCGAACGTACGGAGATACTGGGCTTTTCCCACTGGTCATTTGCTCCTCCACGCTGACGCGACTTCTCGTGCGGCGGAATCATGACACAAAGTCGCCTAATCAACAGGTCTCACGCTTTCCGACCGAGCATCCAGTCCAGTGCGTCCGAGGTCTGATAGATCAACGCTTCCGGATAGTGGCTGAAAGGGTGGAAGTACTCGAAGGTCAAGTAGCCACGGTAGTCGATCTTGTCGAGCTCCGCGATGACGGCCGGCCAATTCGTCGTGCCATCCAACAGCGTTCGAAAAGTGTGCAGGTTGAACTCCTGCGTCCGCTTGTCCCATTCCTTGAAGTGAATGTTCTTGATGCGTTTTCCCAACATCGGCACCCAGTGCTCGGGAAACTGGTAATGCATGATGTTGCCCGTATCGAAATGGATCTGCACATGCGGGCTATCGAAGCTGTCGACGAATTCGATCATCTCCTGGGGGCTGAACAGGTAGCCGTTGGCGAAGATGTTCTCGATATTGATCGACACTCCAGCCTTCTCGGCAGCGGGCAACAGGCGACGAACAGCCGCTCGGGCTCGTTGGTCACACACATCGTTTGGCACGGGATCGAAGTCTGCCATCCAAGGTGCCCAGACGGCTCCGGGCACGACGAGCAGATTCTCGACTTGCAGTAGCCGAGCGGCTTCGACCATCTTCAATCCCAGTTCGACACCTTTCTCGCGGCGATCCGGATCGTTGTGTGTGAGGCAGTAGGGCCAAAACAGAAACGAACAGACGCCGCTGATCTTGATGCCAATTCGCTCGGCCACCCGCCGAATCTCGACGATCTCCTCCGGAGTCGACTCCGCCGAGAATTCGCCGGTCAGATTGAAATTGATCTCAACGCCATCAAAGCCCGCATCCTTGGCCAATTCGAGACATTGCTGGAGCGACCAGGGGTCTGGATAGGGAAAGGCCCACATGTTAATCGACTTCAGCATCTCGTAACGTTTCGGCGCGCGACTGGTGACCACTTGCTTAACCGGCGTTGCCTCATCGCTCGGTGCCGACAAGCCTTGACGAGCGAGGAAGGCGGTGCCGAAGGCGGCGGTATAGGAGAGTAGTTCCCGTCGGCCCAGGCCGGGAGTCGCGGTCGGTGGTTGCGGATGTTTCATCAGTCAGCCTCGTCGGGGATCGGGTCGATGGATGGGTAAACTCGCGTAGGCCCTAGTATAACGAGACACACCGCACTTCTCACGCGTGGTTCCGCATTCGAGTGCGCCGCCATCCAAGATGTACTCGTTGCGTCAGGAGGCATGGAACTCGATGCGAGTGTCCAACTGAAGGAGAAACTAAAGCGAATCGTGTCGTTGCTGACTCGCATGGTGATGAAGTGGGAAGGCGTGGGTGAATCGTCGGTGGAGTATGAAGTGGGTTACGAGTACGAGTAGGAGTACGAGAACGAGACGTAGACCGTTGGGAATTGGATTGGCAGCGAAGGGTCGTCTGAACTTCCGTCGGAGCAGTAGAGCGGTAAAATTGGTTCTACCACTGTGGTATCATCAAATCTCGACTACCCAATATGTTGTCCACACCAATGAAACTCGTACGAGCCACTACCATGTCACGTATCCCGATCCTGCTCGCCGCGCTGATTAGTTGCGTGTCCCCGCTCGTTGCCGAGGATTTCACCACTCGGCGCGAAGCGAACTGGCATCAATGGCGCGGGCCGCAAGCGAATGGGCTCGCACCCACAGCCAAACCGCCCTTGACGTGGAGTTCCACCAGTCACGTGACCTGGAAGGTGCCGCTGCCCGGCGAAGGAAGTGCAACGCCGATCGTGTGGGAGGATCGGATCTTTGTGGTCACGGCCATCGCGACGGAACGCCTCGCCGATCAACCGCCACAACCCGCTGCCGAAGCTAAGACACGGCCTCCCGCCAACTACTATCAGTTCGTCGTCTTGTGCCTCGACCGCCAGTCGGGTGCGGAGCGGTGGCGGCAAGTCGCATGCGAAGCCGTGCCCCACGAAGGCAAACACTCCACGAACAGTTACGCCTCGGCCTCGCCCACGACCGATGGCCAGCGTCTGTATGTTTCGTTTGGCTCGCGGGGGATCTACGCCTACGATCTGGATGGCCAATTCCTATGGACACGAGACATGGGCGACATGCGTACGCGATTTGGTTGGGGCGAAGCGACCTCACCCGTCATTCATGATGGACACTTGGTGATCAATTGGGATCACGAGGATCAATCGTTCATCGAAGTGCTGGATGCCGCGACCGGCGACACGCAGTGGAAGGCTCTGCGCGATGAACCGACCACTTGGGCCACGCCGCTGATTGTGGAACACGACGGACGGACCCAGTTGATCGTCAATGGCACCCAACGCGTCCGGAGCTACGATCTGGCGACAGGCGAGGTCATCTGGGAGTGTGGCGGGCAGACCGTCAATGCGATTCCTTCGCCGATTCTGGCCGGCGATGTGGTCTTCTGCATGAGCGGCTATCGCACGGCAGCGGCCTACGCCATACCTTTGAATGCACGCGGCGACGTGACCGACACCGACACCGTTTTGTGGCGTCATCAGCAAGGGACGCCCTATGTTCCTTCGCCGATCATTTACGGCAACCAGATCTATTTCACACGTCAGAACACGGCGGTCTTGAGTTGCCTTGACATTACCTCGGGAAAGCCCGTGTTTGATCAGCAGCGCATCCCGGAACTGACGAACGTCTATGCTTCGCCGGTCGCAGCCGAAGGGCGGCTTTACTTCACTGATCGCGATGGGACCACCGTAGTGCTGCGACACGGACCGCAAATGGAAGTCCTAGCGATCAATAAGCTGGGCGAGCCAACCGATGCGTCGCCCGTCATCGTTGGACGACAATTATTCCTGCGTACCGCACAGCACTTGTACTGTATCGAAGAGCCTCGTCCGTAACACGAGTCCGCAGACGGCAGCTCCAAGAAATAAAAACCGGCGTCTCCGTTCGCGACGAAGACGCCGGCGAGTTTACTAACCATCGATCGGCAATCGGACCTACGGTAACGGCACGGTCACAAGATCCTGAGCACCGCCCTCGTGCTGAACCAGGATGATGGCGTGTTGATCATTGAGTCGATCCAGTTGCACTACGCCCTTGAGCGATTCGATTGTTTCATACGACTGGCCTGCGACACCGCCTCCGCCCACGGGCTCGGTCAGACCTTGTTGGCGATCAAGGTCCTTGGTGCTGATCTTCATCACACCGCGATTGTTGTTGGCCATCAACAAAAAGTCCTTACCATCTTTCTGGTAAGTGATGATGTCGAGTGGCATGTTGCGATTACCCAGTTCGGCGACCGTCGTGCCACGTACCTTCTCGCCTGCGGCGAGGCTCTTAAGGGGGAACTTCACCAACGGAGTGCAGGTAAAGCCTGCCAACAAGCTGGGTTCACCATCAATATTGAACGGCACAAACGCTCGTACCGCTGCATAATCTTCCAGCTTTCCGTGAGCGGCGTGATAAATCTCGATACTCGTGCCCGCATCCGCGGTGA
>JBGTHH010000397.1:0-2959 GCA_041746275.1 Pirellulaceae bacterium
CCCGCGCCACCACCGAATCCTTGCCCACCGCCGCCACCTCCTTGATTGCCCTGGCCAAATCCCAGGAATCCGCTCAACACCCGCGGCGATTCGATGCCGTACAGCGGTTCCGCATCCGAGCGTCCGACCACAACGGGATAATCACTCCAGTTGGCGTCCACGCTCGCCAATGCGGCCTGGATCGCCGCGACGCGTGACTGATCTCGTTCAGCGTCGTCGCTGGCCTCGACAATGATCGGTGTCGCCGCGTACGGAAGTCGTGGGAGCAATCGGTCCATGTGTCGCGTACCGAAGGGACTGAGTTGCTCGCTGTCGCCCAGCCATTCGTATTGATAGAAGACCAGGAAATCTTGATCGGCCCGCGACGCCTGAGCGTGCTGCCACGCGCTGTTGTAACTGCCCGTCGGCGCAGGAATGGCTCCCGGCGGAATCTCGTTGCAGTGACTGCCCCACGGGCCACATTGCTGGCAGCCGATGGCGAATATTAACAGGCTGGCAACGGGTAGCCCGAAGCGTTTCATGATTCTGGTCCATCGTTTCGATGACATCGATAAGCTTTCGTGAAGCGTGGTTCTCAAGTTCTTTAAGGGCTAGACTCGATGGGAGCGGGAAGCGGTTCCAACGTACTGCGGGATGGCAGGGCGTTGGTCGGACCCGGCGCGCCATAGCTGTGTCCGTGGGGGCCGATAATGTATTGGTCCTCACAGAATTTCTCGAATTGCCGAATGCGGGGCGTATCCGTGCGGACGGGGCTGCGAAAGTCTTGAAGCCTCCGACTCTCCATACGGTTGCCAAGATAGAACTCGGTATCGGTTGGTTCATAGATGTCGGAACCTGGGAGCGGCGGTCGATCGCAAGCTTCCAATGGATGAGCCAACTCGGGTGTGACCAACACGACCAATTCCTGCTCGGTGGCCGAGTTGCTCTTGTTGGTGAACAGCGTGCCGACGATGGGCAAATCGCCGAGAAACGGCACACGCGTGGCTTCACCGACCAGCGTGGTTTGCAGTAAGCCGGCCAGCGCCAGGGTTTGGCCGTCGCGCAGTTCCACTGTGGTGAAGAAATCCCGCGTGTTTTGTCCGGGGACATTGGTGCCTGCGATATTAGCTCCCTCGGAGTCGTCGCGAGCGCTGACTTGGCCGCGAACGCGTAACCGGATGCGGTCGCGGTCGACGATGAAAGGGGTGAACTGCACATCGACGCCCACGAACTGCTGAGTGACACTTTGCCCCACGCCACCGAACGCGGTTTGTGCGTTCGGAACGGGGAAGGTATCTCCGGCGCGGAACGAGGCCATTTGACCATTCAGGGCCGTCAAGTTAGGTTCCGCCAGAGTGCGGGCAAAGCCCAGATCGCGCAAGGCATTCAAGGCCAGACGAAAGTCGGGACTATTCACCGAGATGTTCCCGCCGCCAGTCGCCGCGAAGCCGTTGGGCAACAGCAACGAGACAAAACTGACATCGCCACTGCCACCGATCTCGACGTTCGCACCGATCGATCGCAACGCGCTGCGATTGACCTCGGCCAACGTCACATGCAGGGTGACTTGCTGCTCGCCAGGGATCGTCAACAGATTGATCACTCCGGAACGCGCGATCGCCGCCGAGTCCATCACCGAACGACGCTCGGCCGCTTCCTCTTCAAGGCGGTAGGCATCTTGATCAAGGAAAAAGTTCGTGGTTTGCGTTTGCGCATCCTCAAGTCGCCCTCCTCGTTGTTGGTTGCGGGTTTGAGCCAAAATGGTGAGGATCTGACCGGCTTCGATGGCATCCTTCGCTTGTCCTCGCACCACCAGTCGGTTGCGAACAATCGACAGCTTCACGAAGCTATCGGGAAAGATCTCACGGATTTGCCGCTCCAGATCGGCGAGCGTTTCGCGGAACTGAGGGTCTTCGAATACACGCACGCGGAAACTTAGCACACGCTTTCCACTGTCCGTCGTGGAATCGTTAAACCAAATGGTGAGCACCGTGGTTCCGGGTTGGAGCCCCACCACGGCGACTTCCGTATCCGAGATAATGTCCCAGCGCACGATCGATTCATCGGGCAAATACATTCGAACTTCGGGTTTGGTACTCCACTCGGCGAACGTCAGGATGCGAGGATGACCGACCAGCAGGTTCAGGTCCTGCTGAGGGTCAACGATTTTCGGGATGAAGCGGTCTTGCTGCTGCTTGTCCTCGGCGGTGACCTGACGCGGCAACAGTTCCTGGGGCACGCCGAATTGAAAGGGCATCTGCGTCTCGGGACGGTCCGGCGGAAGCACGGTCTGGCCGAGCGGTTGAATCGGTTGGATGACGCCATCGCCCGCTGTCACATCGCCCGCCGGGACCGACCCATTGCGTTGGCTGATGCGAATCGGTTCCATCCACGATCCCGTCGCGGCGATTTGGTCGCGGCGACTCGACACCTGTGGTGGCTGGCTGCTCGCGGCTGGCGGTGTCCCCAGTGCCGACGGTGTCCGTAGTGGTGGTGCCTGCGCGATGGCGAAGTGAGGCACTGCCAGCAGGAGTGTCAACAGCGTCGAGCTGCCGAGAGAGCGCAAGACTCTCCGTTGTCGATGTTGGACTTCCTGCCTCTCCATGCAAGTGCCTCGCCAAATATTGTGCGGGTATGGACGTCGCCATAGCGATCCGCCCAGGTGCGAGGCCCAACCAGTTGCATCTCTATCGGATGTAACGGATGTAGCGATTGAGGGAAGTTTGCAATTTCTAAGATGTGGGGCCGAACGATCCGCGTCATCCGTGCGTAATCAGGAGCAGTTGACGAATGCCGACACGGCGTTCATAATCATCGCCGCGATCTGGTCGGACCGCCGCTACTGTTTTCTGGACACTTCCGACCAATGCGCCCGCTCGCTGCTCAAAAGACGATTGCCGCGACTCTCGCCGCCCTGCTAGCGGTGATCGCGTGCTTGGAGCAGGCGCTTCACGATGTGGTCTTTCATGCCGACTCCGGA
>JBGTHH010000398.1:0-6769 GCA_041746275.1 Pirellulaceae bacterium
AGCGTTACCTCATCCCCCACTTTGGCCCGCATCACCTTACTCAGATGTTGAGCCTCCTGCCCCTCCAACACCGCATGGTCGGTCTGAATAGGCCGCTCGACGAAAAACCGCTGACTCATAACCCAATGTCTCCGCACGCGAGAAAGGCACCACTTTGACGAGGCTGGCCGGAAGATACAAGAACGGGCGCGTCGCGGCGAATAGTACTGGCGTTGGCCCAACGTGCGGGGTGGGATGTGACCTAGCTTGCCGAGCCAACTTGACTAGAATGGTGGCGTGTATTCCGAAGGACTTGGGAGAAATCGGCGATGCCGAACGAACACGGTGCGCAAGCGACGGAGGAGATGATACAGGTCGACCTGCGCAACCCCGTCGTGGCGGCGGCCTGGGCGTGGATTTGGCCAGGAGCGGGGCATTTCTACCAACGCCGCTACGCCAAGGGGGTGCTGTTTATGGTCTGCATCCTGGCGACCTGGTTCTTTGGTTTGACGTTAGGCGATGGTCACGCCGTATACGCGGCGTGGTCCCGGCACGATCATCGATGGCAGTACTTTTGCCAATTGGGTGTGGGGGCTCCCGCGCTGCCCGCGCTGGTGCAAAGCCGACGGATGAAGCAGGAGCAGGAGCCGCTCTTCTCAGGTTGGATGGCACCACCCAGGAATGTTGTAAGCGACTCCGCCAGCAGCTTCGAATTGCGTCATGACGAGCTCGCGCAGTGGCATCGAGACCATAATTGGTTATTCGAGCTAGGCACGCTGTATACCATGATTGCCGGGCTCTTGAATGTACTCGCGATTTATGACGCTTACGCGGGTCCGATGGTGATTGTGCAAGACGAACGCTCTGACAAACCACCGCCCGACGAACAAAACAGCGCATAGCTGCCAGTCAAGAATGGATGGGGGTAACCGTTGGGTGGGCATATGAAATCATGAACTTTACCATCGTCGGGAAGAGGGTCCGTCCCTTTTTCAACAGGCTTTCTCATGTTTGAACTCTTAGCCTCGGCTGCCGATACCAATCGTTTGTGGTTTGCCTTGCCGCTGATCGTGTCGGTCAGTCTGGTGTACGGTGCGACGCGTCACGAACTGATGGGACCGATCCTCCACAACGCCCTGCGCGCGGGAGTTTGGATTGTCGGTTTCATGGCAATCATCTTCGCGGTCCTATGGGCGATTTCACGAATAGCCTAAAATCTGTTCGCCTGCGGCCGCTGGTTTCCGCGTTTAACTTGGCCTACACCGGTTTCGTGGCGGTGACAGCTTCCCTGCGGCTTGAGCAATAAAGTACGATATGCCCGCCTTCACGCATCACATCTTCGTTTGCTGCAACCATCGCAGCGCAGGACATCCGCGTGGTTGTTGCGATCCCGATGGCTCGGAACGCTTGCGAGCACTGTTCAAAGCCGAAGTCGAGCGACTGGGGCTCGGGCCTTTGGTTCGCGCGAATAAGGCCGGCTGTCTGGAACAATGCGAGCTAGGACCGACCGTGGTGATCTATCCGCAAGGGGTCTGGTACGGCAAGGTGCAACCCGAGGACGTCCCGCGAATCATCCAGGAAACCGTCCTGGGTGGCCGAGTGCTCGAGGATCTTGTCTTGGCGGATGAACTGCTCAACACCAAGGGAGGAACGATCCGGCCGACTAGCCAACCTGCGCTGTCGAGCGAAGATCCCGCGTCATGAGAATTGTCATTCTGGGCTGTGGGACGGTGGGCACCTCGATCGCGGACCTGCTATGTCATCATGGTCATAGTGTCACCGTCGTGGATCGCGATGCCGCTCATACTCGTCAGATCAACAACGAGCTGGATGTGCGCACCGTGACCGGTTCGGCCTCGCAGTCCAGCATCTTGTTTCAAGCGGATGTGCTCGGTGCCGATATCTGTTTGGCGGTGACGGGTGACGATGAGGTCAACATTGTCGCGGCCAGCATGGCCAAGGCGATGGGCGCGAGGCGAGCTCTGGCGCGCGTCTACGCCCCGGTGTTCCGCGATTTGAGTACCTTCGATTATCACCGTCATTTCAACATCGATCGCATGTTGAGTCTGGAGCACTTGTCGGCCATGGAGTTGGCGCGAGGCATTCGCAGTCCCGGTTCCGTGGTGTTGGAGAACTTCGCGCGCGGGGAACTGGACGTCAAGGAGTTGATCATCCGCGAACGGACGGCGGCGGTCGGAATCCCCTTGAAGGATTTGAAACTATCGAAACAAGTCCGGCTCGGGTCGATCTGTCGAGACGATCGGACTTGGATCGCGGGAGCCACGGACACGATCGAGCTGGGGGATCGCATTACGTTAATCGGCCGTCACGAAGACGTGGATCGCATGCACGGATCCATCCAAAAGGATCGGGCCACGAAGCGGGGCGTGGTGATTGCGGGTGGAGGCGAGACCGGGTATCACTTGGCACGTACTCTCGAAACCGAACAGTTCGCGGTGGTGATCATGGAGGAATCGGCGGAGCGGAGCGAATACTTGGCCAATCATTTGCAACGCGCTACCGTCGTGCGGGCAGATGCCACGCGACGCCGAGTGCTCGAAGAGGAACGAGTCGGCACCACGGACTACTTTGTCGCCTGCACGGGCGATGACGAGAGCAACATCATGGCGTGCGTCGAGGCCCGTGACATCGGCGCGACGCATGTGATGGCGATCGTAGGCCGTCCCGACTATGCCGGAGTCGTCAGTAAACTGGGAATCGACTTGGCGGTCAGTCCCCGTAAGGTCATGGCGAAGCAAGTGCTGGGATACTTGAACACCGGTCCGGTGATCTCACGCACTTCGTTATCGGGTGGCAACATCGGCGTGTACGAGATCGAAGTCCTCGAAGGGGCCTTGGCGACCGAACATGTCTTGGCGAATGTGCCGTTGCCCGCCTCGTGTTTGATCGCCGCCGTCATGCGAGGCGATTATGTCCGCGTGCCTGGCGCGGATGATCGTCTGCTTCCTGGGGAAGTGGTGGTGGCGTTGATCGACGATTCGGTCGTGGATGCCGCGATCAAGCAGTTCTCCGTCAACGGCAGATAGAACGCAGACCATGAACCTTCATGTGGTAAGCCGATTGCTGGGCATCGTGGCCGTCTTGATTGGCGCGACGATGATCTTTAGTTTGCCCTGGGCACACCCGGCACTGGGACATCGGCATGGCGACAAAACGGTCGACTTTTTTGAGGTCGGGGGCTTCGTATCGTTGATCGTAAGCATGTTGATCAGCTTTCTGGTCGGCGGCCTGTTGATGCGGTACGGTCGCGGCACCGAGATACGCTTGTATCGCAAAGAAGCGATGGCCGTGGTTGGCTTGAGCTGGATCCTGGCCACGGTCTTGGGTGCCTTGCCGTTCTGGCTCCGCGGGACTTATCGCAGCCCGGCCGTTCGCTTGACCGCCGATGGGGTGACTTGGCAGGTCTACGATGCCGAGAGTTATTTCTGGCGACACTGGCATACCAAGGGTGCTTTACCCGAAGACCAGCATCTTCTGATCCAGCAACTCTATGACGCAGGAGCCATGGGGTTATCCCCTGCCGCGTTGGTCGCCGCCACGAGTGTAACGGATCCTAGTCACGTGTTGCGACGAATCCGCGACGCCGACTCGGATTGGCAGGCGGCCATTCTCTTGCCGGGCGAACAGCCGGCACCCGATCAACGGCGAGATCACTACCGGCTGCGTTGGATCAAGATGGGCATCTCCGATGCCTTGTTCGAGTCGCAATCGGGTTTCAGCACGACCGGAGCCACGGTCATCTCCGATCTCGAAGATACGGTGCTAATCCCGCATTGCTTGCTGTTCTGGCGCAGCAGCACACACTTCCTGGGCGGTCTGGGAATTATCGTCTTGTTCGTCGCCATTCTGGGGCAAGGCTCGGCCGGCAAAGCCTTGATGCGCGCTGAGATGCCGGGTCCGAGTAAAGAAGGCATCCAGGCTCGGATGCAGCAAACCGCCTGGGCCTTTGCCGCGATCTACTGTGCGCTGAATGGCTTGCTGACCATGATCTTGTGGTTCCAGGGACTGAGTTTATTCGACGCGTTATGTCATGCCTTCGGGACGATGGCCACGGGCGGATTCAGTACATGGAACGCGAGCCTGGGGCACTTTGATAGTGCCTGGATCGACTATACCGTCACGCTGTTCATGATCATTGCCGGAACCAATTTCACATTGCTGTACTTTGTCGCCGTGGGGCAACCGAAACGTCTGTTGGCCGATATCGAATGGCGAACGTATTTAGGGGTGATTGTGGGCGTGACGCTGCTCATTGTGATCTTCGGCTTGCAGCATCACGATTTCCCCGGAGACACCTTCTCGCAGCAACTCACCCAAGGTGTTCGATTTGGTCTGTTCCAGGTGGTATCGATCCTGACGACTACGGGCTATGGCACACATAATTTCGATCAATGGAGCAGTTTTGGCCGCGGCGTGTTGTTTCTGCTGATGTTCGTGGGCGGCTGCTCTGGGAGTACCGGAGGAGGGTTGAAGATCATCCGGCATATCTTGTTTTTGAAGATCCTTAAGCTCGAGACAGAACAAGCCTTCCATCCCAGTGTCGTGCGCCCCCTGCGGCTCGGCGGCAAGCCCGTGGAAGATCCAGACCTACGCAAGAACATCCTGGTCTACTTCGGTCTGATTCTGGTGATCTTCGTTTTCAGTTGGATGTTCATCGTCGCGGTCGAACCCGATGCGACGTGGGGGCCCACCATCGAGCATAAGCTGATCGACAGCGCCAGCGGCGTAGCCGCCACGCTGAACAACATCGGGCCGGGACTGGGCACGGTGGGAGCCACGCAGAACTACGGACACTTCAGCGCGCCCACCAAACTCTTGTTCGTGTGGCTGATGATGATTGGACGGATCGAGATCTTCGCCATTCTCGTCCTCTTTGTCCCCTCGTTTTGGCGCAATCGTTGACACCTTAACTCACGGGTTAACGACCGACTTCAATCGCCGAACTGATGGGGCGACGTGCCGAGTTCGACGATGCTGCACGCTACGATTGGATTTAAGCCGCGAGTCCGAGCCTGCTCGACGAGCTCATCGCTCTCACTGCCGGGGTTCAACCACAGTTCTTCGCAGCCTTTGGCAGCCATCTCGTCCAGCAAGTTCAATCCGACAGCCGGCGGAAGATAGACGCTAATGCGAGTTAAACCCTGAACGGGCACGTCGGCCAGCGAACGATAAACCGGCAGCCCTTCGATTTCACCTCCCTTGGGATTTACGGGATAGACATCGTATCCCTGTTGCAAGTGGGCTCGCACCGATTTGTTACCGAATTTCGCACGATCCGCACTCGCTCCCAAGATGGCAACAGTTGGCTTGGACATGGAAGGCTCCCTAGTGTTCTGATGAATAGTCAAGGTGTACGTCGGGCATCGACATCGGCGGTTTGCTGTTGTCGCTGGTCGATAGTGTACCAATTTCGCCACGCGCGTTGATCAAAGCCAAAGCTGGTGCCGGTCAGCTTGACGAGCGATTGGAGGACGGCTTGGTTCGCCAACACCAACGTGATGGTGGACGGAGTCGCGGGCCCCGAGACCTGCGATCCTCCTCCCGGACCGAGGAATGTCGGCGAAACTGCACCCGACGTCGACCCACGCGGATCGAGAGACGCTTGCGGGCCGCTCGCGAATGTGGTGGTGATCAGGCCGCTGCTCGGTGTGCTCTGTTCATGTCGCGTGACCAATGCCTCGATCAGCGGCGGGACCACGCTGCGATCTCCCAGTCGACTGAGCGCCTGCGCCGCCCGATTGACCACGTCATTGTGAGGATGCTTCAGCGCGGCGACAAACTGCTTGAGCACGATGGGAGTGACGCGGGGCACCAAGCGGTCGATGCAGGCGTGGTAGACTTCCTCGTCGTAATCGTGCAGGCATAGTTCGATCATGGTGGCGGTCGCTTGCGAGTCGTCGATGTGACCCAGCACTTCCACGTAGACGAGCCTGACTCGTCGATCCCGCTCCACGCGCAACAGTCGGATCAAGGCCTCAATGGCCCAAGGATCGCGCACCGCTCGAATGCTGCTCAAGGCGGCGTGCTGCTTCTCCTTTCCCAGTTGTGATCTCCACAGTTTGAGCTGGGTATACCACTCCTTCTTCGCGAGCTCTTCCCGCCGACGTGATTCGGCCAATTCGATTTCCTGCGCCAGTTGCCACTTTCCCTTATAGCGCACGTAACCTTGATTGACGCGGTGCTCGTGTGGCAGGATCCACTGACCGCCGATCTCCGCGTAACCGAGCGCGCGTCGCGCCGCGACATGCTTGGGGTTAAGCTCGAGCACACGTCGCAGATGCGGCTCGGCCAACTCGGTGAGTTCGTGCTGCCGACACCACTGGGCGAGTCGCCATTGTTCCGTCTCCGTATCGGCAAAGCTCGGTGCGATCCGTTCGTAGTCCCGCTGCTCAGCACGCTGCCGCTGGACCTCGACGACTTGCGCTCGCTCCAGTTGGAACTGCCCGCCGAATTCCGACGTCACAAGGTAGAACGGGGCTTGGCGATCGGTGCGATTCACCCACTCACCGCGCACGCGGGCACCGGAAATCAAGATGAACTCATCGGCGCGACAATCGGCCAGGCCTCCCAGCGGGTTGCATCCCCACAACCACAGAAACAAGATCGCTCGACGCATGACGCGTTCCTTGAAGCCTCCGAGGTCGGCCGACAAGCTCGAAAAAATGGCGGCGTATCCGATCAACCGGTTCGGCGTCTCGGGGGCGATGCGAAGCTCGACGCTGTCCGGGTGTTCGAACAGCGCGAGATCGCGAGTTTCATCCTGCTGCGG
>JBGTHH010000399.1:0-13006 GCA_041746275.1 Pirellulaceae bacterium
GACAGCCGCGCGATCTCGTCGGATCAGGCGGTCGAGTTACGTGAGGATAAGGGGGACGCGATTTTCTTGTTGGTGGACGTGCGACGGGCGGGTGCCGGCATGGACGGGATTTACAGCGCGTCGCGCGAGTTGACCGAGGAGATGCTGTTCCAACAGACGAAGACTCTGGTACGAAAGCAACTCGGTCGCGAGGTATTTGAGAAGGCAGAGTTGGCGGTCAAGCAAGTCCGTTACATCGGGGAACGCAAATCGCTCTCCGAGTGGCAACAGATTGAATTTTTAGCGGCGTTGTCCGCGAATCCGAAAGATTTTGGGCGACTGATTCCGATCCTGGGACTGTGGCCCATTCAAGCCGAAACGGATTCGATTGCAGAACGCGACCTGACACTGTCCGCCCGAATCGTGGATCGCTTGTTCTTGGGATCTGGTGCGGCGAAGACCCCGGCCGAACGGGTCGAGTCACTGTTGTTGAAAGAGGCCACCGATGCTCAGGTGGTTGGCTTACAACGGTTGGCTCGTGAGGCGGCGCGACGACCAATATCAGAAGTTGTGGAGCAGGTCCTCGATCACCCTGCTCTTTGGCTCAATGCAATTCAGCCGCGTTTCCGGGATCAACAGTTACAGCATGTCACGATTCGGGATTGGCGCGACAGGAATGGCAAGGTTAGCAAGTGGTCGGGACTAGTCGATGGCAACCCGTTGCAATTCCTGTTGTCGCAGCAAACTGTTTCGAAACTGGAAGTGCGTTTTGAAACCGAGCCAGAACGATTGCCCAAGGGGAGCGTCGATTACCGCGTCAGCGTCGTTTCCGGTGACGACGAACTGGCGTTTCGGCAAGTTTCGCACTCCGAGCGTAAGGGTTCCGCTTACCAAACCGTGAAGCTAACGAGCGAAGATTTTGACGACCTTGAGGATGACTCGCAGTTTGAAGCGAAGGTCGTCGTCTCGGTCGTCGGCATGGAAAGCGAGATCAATGACGAATCCGAGGAGTTCCTGATCCGGTTTGGCGAGGCCACTCCCGGCCCAACGTCGAATAACTCGAATTTCGTCCGCTGCATGGCCGAAGGGCTGATCGCGATTACGGATTGCGAACAGTTCGATCAGGACGTCAGCAATCCCGGCTGTTTCGCGTTCAATGCGGCCAAAGATCATGTCGTATTCCGGTCCCCCTCCGCCAAAAGGAGCTACAAGGTCAAACGGCCAGCATTGATCGATCTGTTAGAGCGATTGCAAGTGGAGCAGGCGGAGATTGGACGCTGGTCGGTTCAGGTCCGTGAGGATGGGCAACGCATTGCCGATCCCGTGTTCCATCCCGTCGACTGCCGTGCGTTACCCGACGTCGACCGAGATCGCGCCATCAAGGCGATGGCTGCGCTGAGGAAAGAATTGGCCAGTCGCGGGGGCTTCTGGGGCTGCGTTCACGGTGCCAACTCGAAGAAGGCGGATGATGTGGTCAATGCCTGGGTCTCGGTCCTGGAGCAGGCTTCGCCACTGGCCGCCCTGGCCGAGACTTTGGAAATCCAGTCCCTGTCCCGGCGGACGATCGGCTTGATTGTCTTGCCCAGCCATCCGTTGCGAATCGCCTGGCATGCAGCCTACGACCAACTTCTGCGTCATCTGCGATATGAGCTAAAGATCTCGCCAGCCGCAGTGAAAGATGCAGTCGAGCAACTTCAAGCCACGCATGTTCCGGCGATCCTACCCGGTCTGGAATCTGGGCAACACTTTGTCTACGCCGATACCTTGTCATTCTTCGCCACCGCCATGATCAGCGACCAGGATGCCGAGCCCAAATCGGCCGTCGCCATGCTCATGCGCAGTCTAGGTTTAAACGAACATGATCCAGGGGTGAGTTCGATGGGCTTTCAGGTCAGTTCGTCGCTGGCGCGTGAAGTGTCGCGGTACATCGAGTTTCAGGGATTAGCGACGTCTTCGGGCGGTGCCGTGCTGTTGCACGCGTTGCGCCCCGGAGACGGCGGGACGGTGGCTCGCGCTCTGGGTAAATCGTTACAGGAAGTGTCCGCTGGTGAGGATGAGCTAACGTCCTTGCGATTCAATTTGGAAATGTATCCCGCCGAGCCCGGTTCTGACATCACGGGAAATTTTCTGGTGGATCTTGTCGAACGGCATCGAACCGGAGCCGCGGGAATCTCTGACGATGATCGGTGGATGCTTGAAAGTCAGTCGTTTGGGGGCGGAATTACGTTGCCGCGACTGCGTTGGGCCAGAAAAGACGACCGCCTGCCCAAAACTTCGTCACATCTGGCGATTGCGTTTGACAGCTTTGACACGCACGTTGCCTTCCTTCCGCTGGCGGAACTACCCGCTTCGGCTCCCTTACACGCCTACGGCTTGATCGCCAATACACAGCGATCGTTTCAATTTCATCCGACGCCGCAATGGCTCAGTTGGTTGCCGCCCGAAGCGGACGGTGAAAAGCATCCGGCGACCCGTGGGCTGACCGATCGCCTGTCAAAGCTAAACAAAGCGTTGATGCACTGCGTCTGTCGTCATGCGGGTTATGGAGATGATCGGTGGCCCGTGTTGCGTACGCAACTTTCGGCCGAACAGCAAGAGTCACTGAGAACAATTCATGAGCTGTCCGATTGGGTGATTACCGTTGATCGAAATGCCGGCGTCGAGTTCTTCGATGCACCGCACGAAGAACCTGGAATCTATGAAGCGTATGTCATCGACTGCGTCCCCGAGCGTGACGACTTAGGGAGTCTGCAAATGATTACCTCGACCACTCGCACCGATGAGATTCGCGATCTGCTGGATGGGATGTTGGAAACGATGAGCTTGAGCGCCAGTCGGCGTAATTGCGAATTTCTGGTGCGGCAGTTGAAGGCGTTGAGTGGTCGACTGGCCATGCGTTTGACCAGCATGGGCAATGCAAGCAGCGAGTTGATCGCACTGGCGCTGGTGCATTCCCACTGCGAATTGGCTCCCGACGCTACCGAGAATTGGCTGTCATTGCGTAAGGGGTTCTTCATCCCCGTGGACGACATTCCAGATCTAGCTCCTCGGGAGAAGACGTTCGATTCCGGAGCCTCGTCGGAACCGAGTGTTCCCCAAGTTCGCTCGGATTTGATTTACGTGTCGATGACGGCTCGGAAGGGGTTGTCGTTTACTTTTGTCGAAGTGAAGTACCGGCGCAACCTGCGCGCGGCGCGATCTCCTGAGCTCGTGCAGCAGATGGACGATCAGACTCGCCAGCATCGAGAAGCTTGGATGAGTTGGTACTTTGATGCGGTCGCGAAAGAGCCGGTGTTGGCCATACGCCGCAGTCGTCTGGTCCGGGCTTTGCGATTCTATTTGGAAAAGGCCCGCCGGCATTACTTGGAAGCAGATCGCTACGACCAGTTTCGCAAGCAACTTGACCGCTTGATGACCGACGGTGCGAACTATCGATTGTCGGAGCCTCCGTATCCAATGCGCGGCTACGTCTTTTCTCCTGAGTATGTCAACAGCGATCCGTTACGAATCACCGAAGCGAATACAGAAAGCAAAGTCATCCTTTTTGGTGCCACAACGATGCCCGATTTGGCTGTCGGTGTCGAGCGGACGGTGGGCCGCACCGACGTACGAGAAACGGAATCCACGATTAACGACCCGCTGGCCACTTCCAATCAAGTCCAGCCGCATGTCTCAACATCAACGTCCGACGCGACCGCAAGTGAGGTTGATGGCTCCCATAGCTCGATTGCGCAAAACGATGACTCGGCGTTCGCGACCATGGATAGCAAACCAATCAAGGACCATCCACAACCGGCGTTGGTACGATTCGGGTGTGACACGGCCACGGACGAAGTAGTACAGTGGTCCGTCTCTAAATCGGGTAACCCGCACTTGATGATCGTGGGCTTTCCGGGAATGGGAAAGACCGAAGCGGTCATGAACATCTGCCAACAATTGCATGCCCAAGCAATCACGCCCATCGTGTTTTCGTACCACCCGGATATCGACGAGCGTCTATCCGAAAAACTCGCAGGAGTCAGGTTGCTTGACCATCGGCAATTGGGTTTCAATCCGATGCATATTGACGAACCGACCGCTACAGCTCATATCGACAGCGCTGGTATGCTGCGCGATGTCTTCGCCGCCATGTTCCCCGAGCTGGGCGACATACAACTGGAGCGGCTACGCAGTGCGATTCGTGAATCGTACCGCCGCTGTGGTTGGGGTGAAGATGTGGAAAAGCCGACGATTCCCGAATTTCGCGATTTCTACTCAATTCTGAAACGCGATCCGCAACCGCAGAAGAACCTGATCGCGCGACTTGACGAGTTGAACGATTACGATGTCTTTTCCAATTCAGGAGAGGTTCGGAGCTTGCTGGATGGTTCGACAGCATCGGTGCTGCAAATTCATGCAACTCAGAACGACATGGTGCAACGGTCGGTCGCGATGCTGGCGCTGTATAACATCTACAAGGAAATGTTTCGGCGTGGAGTACAGTCGAGGATCACACATGCCGTGGTATTCGACGAGGCTCATCGAGCCAGCAAGTTGCGCCTACTACCCAAACTGGCCGCCGAATGTCGAAAGTTCGGCATTTCGCTGATTCTGGCTTCGCAGTCCGCCAAGGACTTTGACACCGCACTCTACTCAAATGTCGCTAGTTACTTGTTGCTACGCATGGCGGATCAGGATGCCAATGTATTGACCAAGAACATGACGACTTCGGATCAAGCGAGGCGAACTGCGGATCGTTTAAAGCAACTGGAGAAGTACCACGCCCTGTTCTTCCGCGAGGGTCATCGCAACCCAACGCACGTAAAGCTTGATCCGCCCGACTTGGCGGCGACCTCCTGATACGATAGGTATCGCCATGAGGTATAACCGTAAAACGTCCTTTCATCTCACCTGCCAAGTGTGGATAAGGACGGGCGTGATCAGCCTCTGCGCTTTGAGTCGGAAGAAGCTGGGGCGTCGCGGGACGCCAAGCCGATGTGATCCCGGAGCTCACTGGCGATGGTCCGTGATCGCTGAAACTGCCGTGGCACGCGCGCTTCTGCCAGTTTGACAGAGACCGTCGACGCGCTTCGCACGCGTTAAGATTCCCCAGGTACTGCCGTAAATCATTGGCCGAACGAGCCTTGCAAAAACCAACGAAGCGTCGAATTACATTTGGCACGCGTTTTGCAAATTAGTCTGGCAACAAATCTCGCCTGCGGGCTTCCAAGATTTTGGCGCCGAGGTCGTGGAAAGTCGCTGGCATTTGAAGTTCGGTTGCCCCCCAAGGCCGCGTTCATCCCCGGGCGTTGGTGGCGATACAAAGGGATGTGAACGGGAGGATCATTCCATGGCTAACTCTCTCACCAATCAACGTTGGGCTCCTGGTCTGCTGGATGATTTTCGTAAGGAGATGAGCCGCTTCGCCGAAGGCTTCTTCGAGGATGCGACTTCCAATAACTTCTTCGCACCCAGCGTGAACTTTGCCGAGACGGAAAAGAATTACGAAATCACCGTCGAGCTGCCGGGCATGAAACCGGAAGATGTCCATGTCGAATTCAAGGATAGCCACCTGTGGATTACCGGCGAGCGCAAGCACGAAGAGGAACAAAAAGGGAAGACCTATCATCGCGTCGAGCGACGTTACGGGTCCTTCCGACGTGTCATCGCGTTGGGCAACGAAGTCGATGCCGACAAGGTCCAAGCGAGCTACAAGGACGGGATTCTGACGGTCGACATTCCGAAGGTGGCCGCGGCCCAGCCAAGACGGATTGAAGTGAAGTGCTGAGCCACACCGGGATCTCCAGTGGGCTCGCCTTGTGAACGCAAGCGTGGACGTTTCCAACACGTCCACGCTTTCTGCTTTCTTGGGCCCGGCAACTTAGCTCCTCAAGATTTCTTCTTCTTGGCCGGTGCCTTCTTCTTAGCTGTCTTGGCGGGTTTGGCGGCTTTCGGAGCCGCAGCCTTCTTGTCACCAAAGACGCTATCCCATTGTTCCGTGAATTTCTTGCTTGGTCCTGAACGAACGATTGGTCCCGACATCGCTTGACGATCTCCTTCTCTGAGTTGCTGGAAATACGAATGCTTGAACGTAGATTTTAAGCCCCAACGCGGGGCTCTCAAGGGCGGAACGGATGTTTTACCCGAAGATCTCCGCGGCCGCTCGCTCTAGCGGATGAACTGCTGGACGAAATCCGCGCCCAATCCGGTGGCGACGAAGTGTCTTTGGCAGAGCTCGATCTTGGTGTGTACGTCATCGTGGCCACACGGCCGGTTCTCCGCATCGTAGTAGATCAGCGCCCCGCAAACGTGGAACAGCGTAATCATCTCGTCCACGTGATCGTCGACGACCAGCGTATGAACTTCACCGGGCGGCTCATAGACATACATCCCCGCCCGCGCGATCCAATCGTGTTCCAGATACCGCCACTCGCCTTTGATGACATAACCATGCACGGGGGCGGGATGCCGATGGCGACTCAAGACGCCCGAACGACGCACGCGGAGCAGATTGACCCACTCGCCGTTGACTCGATTCAAGAACAGCGGTCGGAACCACACCTGCGGCGATTGGGGAACCCACAGCCGCTCGTCTTCGGGAATGGCTTGGACGACGAGATCGGCGACCGCGTGCGGCGCGCTAAGTCCAGTTTCGGGCATCCGGCAGGTCTCCACAAAGTACATGTTGTTTTTGGTGGCGATCCGAAAAAGGGTCAGACCCTTTTTCGGATGGGCTTTAAGCAATCGAGTATCCCCCATCAACGGGCAAGATGACACCCGTGATGAACCGCGCGGCGGGCGAGCATAAAAACAGCACCGCGCCTGCGACATCGTCGGGCTGGCCCCATCGAGCCAGCGGCGTGCGTGCCACGATCGCGTCATGCCGCGCGGTGTTGGCCATCAATGGTGCGGTCAGCTCGGTGGCGATCCAGCCGGGCGCGACGGCATTCACGCGCACGTCGTGCTCCGCCCACGCGATGGCCAACGACTTAGTGAGCTGCGCCACGCCACCCTTACTGGCACTGTACGCCGGAGCGTGACCGCTGCCAAAGAAACTCAACATCGAGGCCAGATTGACCACACAGCCTCGGCTCGCGATGAGCAGTGGGCGGCAACTCGTGCAGACACGCATCAGCCCCGACAGATTGACCGCGAGAACCTGCTCGAACCCGGTCATGTCGTGTTCCGCGCCGTCGCGCAGGATTAATCCGGCGCAGTTCACCAAGACATCCAGTTGCGAGAATCGGTCGACCAGCCGCGAGACCTCCGTCGCCTCGGTGATGTCGAGCGTGCAGGTGTCGATCGATCGCCCTGCGCTATCAAAGGCGTCGACCTCCGCGGGTTGTTGTCCTGTCGCCACGACTTGACAGCCTTGATCCGCAAACGCCCGACTGATCGCGCCGCCGATACCACCGGTACCTCCCACAACCAAAACGTGTCGGCACCGGTCCAGCGCGGGAGGTGTCGGTTGCATGGGAATCCGTCCTGACCAAGTGCGGGCTTACCAATGCCATGTGGCCTGTCGAACATGGGCTGGTACGAAGTTATCGCGAAACGAGCGGCGCGTGAAGATCTCCTCACTGATCGCCCACAGCGAGACCGCCTTTTGTAACAGGTTGTAGAACGGCGTAAAAGGGAGACACAGACCAACCATCAGATCACGCCACCGGTTGGTCGAATAGTACAATACGACCAGCAGCAAGATGAAGTCGCTAAACAGATAACAGACGTAATACAGAAAGAACTGCTTCCAGGTGTTTTCGTGAACGTGCAGGCAGACCCACAGGAGATAGCCCCACAAGAGATAGACCAACAGCACATTGAACAGCCAGCGATCGAGCAGCACGCCGAGATTGCTCCAGCGGAAGTTGGGACTGAACACATTGGCCAAGTCGATGTGCTTGCGGCACTCGAAGGTGATCGCCGCCCACTCCCAACGTCGGCGTTGCCGGATGAGCGTCCACCAGCGAGTGGGCAGGTTAGTGCGACATTGCGCGTAGGGTTGAAAGGCGATGCGGTAGCCAGCCTTGCGCAGTCGCAATGTCAAGTCGCCGTCTTCGCCAGGGCCGACGTCCCAGCCCATGACGCGTTGCAATGCCGTGCGGCGATAGGCACCGAACGCCCCGGAAATCACTCCCAGAACATCCATCCGAGCGGCGAACATGCGACCCACGAAAATGCACCGCAGGTACTCGTAGGCCTGACACCACGTGCAGAGATTCACGAATGGATTACGACCCACCACGGCTCCCGACACCGCTCCGACTTGGGGGTCGATAAAGGGTTGCACAATCTCCCAGATCGCGCCCTCACTTAAGTCCGAATCGCCATCGACGCAGACCACGACGTCACCATGGGCAAAGGGCAACGCGAAGTTCAACGCCGACGACTTGCCGCCGCGCTGCGGTTTGGTCAGCACTAGGACTCCGGCGTGCTGCTTGGCAAACTCTTGAGAGATGGCTGTCATTTGATCATTCGAGCCGTCATCGACGACAATAATCTCCATCCGCGGATACGTTCCCCAAATCGAAGCCAGCGTGGCACCGATGGTATCGCCTTCGTTCAAGCCCGCGATGATCAAGCTGACCGCCGGACAGTACTCGTAAGGCCGCACTTCCTCGCCCCCGCCGATCAGCTCGCAGGCCATGTCCCACACGCACATCAACGACAGTCCCAGCGAGTATCTCGGCAGGTCAATCAGTAGAATCGGCACCAATAACCAGAAGAATTGGTCAATGGCCATGGATGAGAGCCAATGTGTCCAATCGGTGAACATGATAACCAACCAAATCTTCTTCCAGGGCCTGGTTCATGGGGAAGCGAAACGCACACTTCAAGCACTGCCCTACCAGCTCCAGTTCCGTATCGGACCAGTCACAATCGAGGCAGCGGTACGGCCCCTGCAGATGTTCATAATCGGCCCCCACGATTAAGTTTCGCGTGCGGCACTTGGGGCATACGACGCTGTCGTCATGTTCAAAATCGGTCACATACCCGACATGAGCACAAGCGAAGTGATGAATCAATGGTCGGCTATGCAAACGCACCGATCCGCAGATGCGACAGCCGTTTCGGAAGGTCGGCACGGCGCGGCATTGGGGACAGACCAGAAGGCGATCGATCAATGCGGGGCGAAAAATTCCGAACTCGACCCACTTGCCAATCGTCACGTCGGGCAGGCCCAACTCGAAGCGGCAGGTGCGTGCGTTGAACTGCGGCTCGATGTTCTCCGGTTGGATCAAGTCACGCTCCGCGGTCGCGAATTCGGCCCCGATCCGCAAGCCCATCTCGGTGGCTTCGACTCGTCGTACGTCGAGCGTGGCGAAGTGCAGAACACCGTCCTGGGCTTCAATACCCACCAGCACTTGCTTGGTCGGTAAACGCTGAATGCCGACGACTTCAAACTGTAAACCACCGCGACTGACGTCGATCGTGAAACCATCCGCGCAGTAGGCTTCGGCGGGCGCGCGATCCGGTAGCAACGGGATGGCGAAGATGGGCTTCGTGAGCAAATAGCGACTATGCTCCCGCCGCTCGTGATACGTCGCATCCGATCGCCGCACCTCCACGGCAGGTGCCTCGTCCGACCCCGTTCCCGGTAATTCCTCGAGCGTTATCCGGCGACGGCGCGTCACCGCCAGTTGCGAGGCGCGCGGGCAATACCGCAGGTTCGTCTCGGTTTTCGTCAGGTAGTCCTCCGCGCCCAATCTCATGCCGTGAATGGCGGTCGCGTCGTCGTCGCGTCCGGTCAGCACGACGATCGGCGGCATCTCCGGCATCTCTAGCAAAGTGCTCAACGTATCAAGTCCCGAACTATCGGGAAGCGATAGATCGAGTAAGACGAGATCAAACACGTCCTCGTGGATGCGATCGGTGGCTTGCCGCAGGGATTCCGCGCGGTCGATGCGAAATTTCAGGACGCCCGCCGATTCCAGCAGCTTTGCCACGAGTCGTTGGAAGGCCGGGTCATCCTCGACGTGTAACAAACGAAACACATGGCCGTCGCCGCCGACTCCCGCCGGCTGCCGCCTGGGCTGACGCTCGTCCGACATTAGACCGTGAGCGGGGAGACTGATCTTCGGCACCGAACTGCCGAACACGCTCGCCACCATGTTAGGCCGGTGCGATCGCAATTGCGGCTGGCGCACGGACGACTGTCGCATGTTGCACTTCGCTCGCTCGATCGCGTATCGCACGCGCCGCATGAGCCACTCCGGCTGGCACTGGTTCTTGACCAGAAAGTCACTGGCACCGGAGGCCACCGCCTCCACAGCGCGATGGTCATCACTCTTATCGGTCAACACAATCAACGGCGTGGTGGGCACCGCGGCATGTAGGTTAACTAGCGCGGAGAACGAGTCGTCGTGTGCTGAAAGCGGATCGATCAGCACCGCGTCGTATGCGGATCGCGATAGCAGCTTCTCCGCTTCGGTCACGTTCTCGGCAATTTCCAGTTCGCAGAGGATGGCTCCATTGCGCAGCAACTCGTTCTGCCAGCCACGAACGAAAGCTTGATCGGGATCGACGTGCAGCAACTTCATCGCGTACGCTCCTGGAGCTTCCTCGCGTACGACCAGGGCTGCGGCATCCGGAAGGGCAGACGCACTTCGCCCCCGAGACGCAACACGGGTTTGTCATCCGTGCCCTCCAGTGGCCGAGCATAAACGGGCAACAGTTTCTCGTCGCGGCGATAATGGATCTCGATACTCTTGGGGACCGGTTCATAGCGATCGGCGATTCGTACGACCACGCATCTGGCGGTCTTGGACGCGGGAGGCACTTCGAGTTCCAGCAGTTGTCCCACATAGAAGCCACCGCTGTCCGATTGCGAGACGTAAAGTACCGCTTCGACCGAACCGTCGACGAGGATCTCAAAGATCGGAAACTCCGGGTCGGAGTACTCGCCAGTGAAGCGATGCACTTTGATCACGCGTCCGTTCACCGGTGCTCGGATGGCCCCCAAGTTCACCGTCTCGCGCAGCCGCAGGATCTCGTTTTGGAGCGACTCCACGCGAACCATGTGCGGACGCAACTGGGGATGTAGCTCCTCGGCCGAAGAGCTGCGCTGTCCTAACGCCGACTTCAGTTCTTGGACGGCCGTGGCCAGCTTATCCACCTTGGCCCGTTGTCCCTCCTCGGCGAATCGCAGTTCGTCTTGTTTCTCGACGGAGAGTAAATCGGCATGTTCCGCGAACCGCGCGCGTTTGGCGGCGAAGTCGGCTAACGTGCTCTGCTCTTGCAACAGTTGGCCCCAACGCTCGTAGTATTCGGCCAAAACCTGTTGTTGTTTATCGTCGCGAAGCTGTGCCTGAAAGCGGAGTTCACTGACTTGCGCATCGAGCATCGCCTGCGCGATCCGCAATTCGTCTCGTTTCGCATCGACCTGCCGATCCAGTTCTGGGTTGATCACCGTAGCTAACAGTTGGTCTTGTCGCACCGGTTCGCCTTCGCGGACCTGCACGGTTTGCAACACGCCACCCCACGGCGCGGTAAGCTCGATAACTCGTCCGGTGACCCCGCCATAGGCCTGATAACGGAGCAGCGAATTCCACACCATCGAGCCGCCGGTAAGCAGCACGATCGTCAGGAAAGTGCCGACAAACAATCGCCCTTTGGGACGTTTGGGCAGTGGTGTGGGACGCGTGATCGGCGACTGCGGAATCGTCGCTGACGTTCCCAACGGTCGCGAGGCTCCACCCTCGGCACGCGTGCCCGGGCTACCAAACCCGGTCGCCGGGCGTGGCTGGCGGCGCACCGCTTCCATCAACGCCGCGCCGAAGCCAGGCGTGGGTTCGCCACGACCGTGCGGATGCGGCTGTGGTTGTTGTGCGTTCTCCGGTTGGCTCATCGAGCGCGCGTCCCATCAGCCCCAAGGTGCGTGATCCATGTCAGTTGAAGGTTAGCTTGTGGAATCCGCCCCGTTGCGATTGTGCATCAACGACCCGATGCCGCCAGGCAACTTGGCATTCCGCAAGATCCGCAACACTGGCATGATCGATACCATGCACAATCGGCGGGACGTACGATTCACGCAGGGGCCGCGTAGGAACAGTTCCAAAGTTAATTTCCGATTTAGCGGAACGGCGCAAGCCGTCCGGTCTCGCAAAACCGGTGGGCTTGCGCCCAACCGCTACCTTCGATTTGCGGAACTAAATTTGGGACAGTTCCTCAGGTGGAATGAGCGAACAACGCCTTAACGCGGCGGCGGAGCTTTCGTCGCCGTTTCGGTGTCCACCACAGCGTGAAGACGTCTTGAGCGGCGTCCAACTCCCGCCGCGCGTCTTGGAGTAGTTGCTCGATCGCAACTTGCTCGTCGGCGTCCTCCGTCAGTTGACACCACGGTTCGAGCCGTGCGACGGCTGAGACCGTATCATTCAACCGGCCCAGTCGCGATTGCAGCGGCTTGAGTCGCGACAGGACCTGCCGCACTTTGGGTGCTGGCAGTGCGGGTGCCACGGCTTCCATCGCATACCGCAGGTCTTTGCAGCGAATGCGAAACTGGTGCAGTGCTTCCACATCGTCGGACGGCTTCTTGCTCGCCCGCAGAAACGACTTCACCACGTCGTGTAACGCCGGTCGAGCCCATTTGCGGAACTTCCGCCGTGCCAAGCGACCGGATACGTCACTCACTGCCGCAATCGCCTGTTCAAACCGCTCGGCCAGTTCGCCATGCCCGACGAGCCGATCATACATCTCTTGCAGTGGCATCTGTGCCGCCACTCGTCTCTCGCGAATCAGTTGCAGCAGCGTCCCCTTCGCGGCGAATGCTTCGAGTCTCGTCAAACGATCGATGAGCACATCGTAGTCCCGGGCGGCACCCGCCGAACGACGCACGGCCTTGAGATCTTGAATCAAGGCCGCCTGTTCCTCGGCAGGCAAGAATTCATGAAACAACTTCAACACCGCCACCGCGCGGCGCGACGACACGCGGAGTTGATGCACGGCCTCCACCTGCCCCTCGCCCGATTTGATTGCTCGCGGCAACCACAATTGGACCGCGTCGAACCGATCCAATAGGACAAGCTGTGCCACTTGACCGACTCGATCG
>JBGTHH010000400.1:0-10129 GCA_041746275.1 Pirellulaceae bacterium
CGCATCTTTCTCCGCGGATTCGTATCCGAGTAGCATACCCAGACCAATCATGCCCGCGGCAAGCAGGAAGAGCGGGATGAGTTGCAGGGAGCGCATAAACCACGTCCCCACGCGCGCCCAGCGTGTGATTAGATAGTACAGGGAGTAGAAGGGTACGAACTGCAAAAAGCCTTGGCCGACGCTTTCCTGAAACGCCGCGATCCAAAATCGCAGGCTGTAATAGGAGTTTAAGAGGCTGGCGAATACCAAGAGGCAAAGCCCGCTGTAATGGAAGGCCAAGCCCTTGGGAAGCGTGAACATCATCGCCGTAAAGGCCACGATGATGCCCAGGCCGAACAGATAGACATAGGCCGGCGCTCCGTGTGTGAGATTTTTCTTATCCTCTTCCTTGTCGATCGCGATTTGTCGTTCCGCGCGTGACAACAGCGAATCCGCAGCCTCACCATGCCCGTCGCGTGAGTAATCGCGAAGCTTGACGCCCACCCGGTTCGCGCCGGATTGCAGATCGAAGCCGCAGGCGACGCACAGGACGGCGTTGGCCTTCAGTTCGGCATTGCACTTGGGACAAGTGGGCCCTGCCTTGACGTTGATGCCGGCTTCATCGAAGAGATCAGACAGGTTACTCGTGGGAACCGGTGCCGCTGGAGCTCGACCGGCCGACGGTCGAACTTGAGCAACCGGTGCGGCGGCCACCGTGGCACCCGGAATCTTGAGTGGTTGCTTGCAGGTCGGGCAGCGCACGGCTTTTCCGGCAAGTTCATCTTTGGCGGCGAAGCTGGCACCACACTGGCAAGCGACTTTGATAGGCATCTGCGTTCGTACCTGAGATTCCGTGAAGTGTATGGTGGTGAGTCACGTGGTGAGTCACATTGTGTACCGGCATTCGAATAAACTCAACTCTCGAAGGAGAATGTCGCAGGTGTCCGAACCTTAGAGCCTGTCCGGCCTACTGTCAATTTGGCAGCACTCGTGAAATAGCGGTCGGTACTTCAGCTAGACTATATGTCGCAAGTAGCTATTTCTATTGCAGTTGCGGCACGATTCTCTGGTTTGGCGCGCGACTTGCCTTACGGGGTACTCCATCTGTTGAACTGCGCCTTTGTGGCAGCTACGGTTGCTGCCCTAAATATACCCCAAGGTATTTCAGTACGTTTGTTGGGACCTAATCCAGGTTCGAACCGCACAAATCACGAGTGAGCGGAGGAAAGCACACATGGCAACAGCGACCAAGAAGAAGTCCAAGTCCGGAATTCAGCTTCAGCCCCTGGGCGACCGCGTGGTCGTTCGTCGCGAAGAATCGGAAGAGAAGACGACCGGCGGCATCTTGCTACCGAATTCGGCTCAGAACAAGCCTGCTCGCGGGCAGATCGTGAGCGTGGGCAATGGCCGATTGCTGGACGACGGTGGCCGCGGTGCGTTGCAGGTCAAGGTGGGAGAACGAGTCATTTTCAGCAGCTATGCCGGCGAGACCTTTAAGGTCGACGAAGAAGAACTGTTGCTGATGCGTGAAGATGACATTTTGGCGGTGATCGAAGGTTAGTTTCCGCAGGGCACGTAGCTCACGTGCCAAACTCAATTCAAATGCGTCAGAGGCGTCAGCCGCGCCTGTGACGATCTACAGGAGAACAGTACCCATGGCAAAGATGATTGCTTTTGATCAAGAGGCCCGCGAAGCGATTCGACGTGGCGTGTCCAAGCTGGCCCGCGCTGTCAAGGTGACACTCGGTCCCAAGGGACGTAACGTCATTTTGCAAAAGAGCTTCGGCTCGCCGACAGTGACCAAGGACGGCGTGACCGTCGCTAAGGAAATCGATCTCGAAGATGTTTTCGAGAACATGGGAGCTCGCATGGTCCGCGAGGTCGCCAGCAAGACAAGTGATGTCGCTGGTGACGGCACCACGACCGCCACCGTCATGGCGGAAGCGATCTTCAACGAGGGCTTGCGGGGCGTCGTGGCCGGTGTGAATCCGGTCCAGATGAAGCAAGGCATCGAGAAGGCCGTCGAGGACATTACCGCCAAGCTCCAGAAGATGTCCATCAAGGTCAAGGAAAAGACGGAGATGGCCAACGTGGCTGCGATCGCCGCCAACAACGATCGGGAAATCGGCAACCTGATTGCCGACGCGATGGAGAAGGTCGGCAAGGACGGTGTCATCACCGTGGATGAAGGCAAGAGCCTGGCCACCGAAGTCGAGTGGGTGGAAGGAATGCAGTTTGACCGGGGCTACCTCTCGCCCTACTTCGTCACCAATCCCACGACCATGACGGCGGAACTCAACGATGTCTATATCCTGGTGTTCGAGAAGAAGATCGCGAACGTCAAGGAATTGGTACCGATCCTCGAAGCCGTCGTGCAGCAAAGCAAGCCGTTGTTGATCGTGGCCGAAGATGTGGAAGGCGAAGCCCTGGCGACGCTGGTGATCAATCGTCTGCGTGGCACGTTCCAATGCGTCGCCGTCAAGGCTCCCGGTTATGGTGACCGCCGCAAGGCCATGATGGAGGATATCGCCATCCTGACCGGTGGTACCGCGATCTTCGATTCGCTGGGCATCAAACTGGAAACGCTGCCCATCACGGATCTCGGACGTGCCAAGAAGGTCATCGTGGACAAAGACAACACGACGATCATCGAAGGTGCTGGCAAGAGTGCCGACATCAAGGCGCGGATTGATCAACTCCGTCGCGAGATCGACAATTCCACCAGCGACTATGATCGCGAGAAGCTCGAAGAGCGTTTGGCCAAACTGGCCGGCGGTGTCGCCAAGTTGAACGTGGGTGCCGCCACCGAGAGTGAAATGAAAGAGAAGAAGGCCCGCGTCGAGGACGCGTTGCATGCCACACGGGCCGCGGTCGAGGAAGGCATTCTTCCTGGCGGTGGCGTGGCTTTGCTGCGTGCCGCTTCGAGCGTCAAGCCCGGAGATGACATGTCGGCCGATCAAAAGGTGGGCTACAACATCGTGCTCCGCGCGTGCCGTGCTCCGCTGGAGATGATCGCCGAGAACGCGGGACAAGATGGTGGCATCGTCTGCGAACGCGTCCTGGAAGCCAAAGGCAACCATGGCTACAACGCGTTGACGGATGTTTACGAGGATCTTGTCAAGGCGGGTGTCATCGACCCGACCAAGGTGACGCGCACCGCGTTGGCCAATGCCGCCAGCGTGTCCACCCTGCTGCTCACGAGCGATGCCCTCATCGCCGAGAAGCCGAAGGATGGCGGTGGCAAAAAAGGCCACGGCGGCGATCACGACATGTACTAATCGCCCCGCGAGGTCGCGGTGAATTCGCTGGCTTAAGCCAGGGGCTTCTCAGGCCTCGAACAGAACCAACTATCAGCCCGTCGATCCGTCTGGATCGGCGGGCTGTTTTGTTGCCTAGTCCTCGGACATCAATTGTCGGACAAATTGGACTTGAGGCTGCCCGCCGCCGCGGATTGCTTGAATCTTCAGGAACTCAGCGACATAGCGTTGCGGCTCTTTCTTTTCGGGGACGCGATAGTTGTCCCCTTTCTGCAGTATCGGACGAAAATCGGGCATGCCCCCAAAGTCGCGAGTGCCGGCGGCTTGGCAGGGAATCCAGTGTCCATTCCCCTCCGCGTCGTGCAAATAGAACTCCGGATAGCAATGTCCTGGAATCCACACGGTTCGAGCCGGAATCTTGTTGGCTCGACAAAGAGCGATAAACAGCGAGCTGAGTTCCTCGCAATCTCCCTTCCCGTCTTCCAAGGCCGCTTTGGCACCCTTCAGCGGACCGTTGACATACTCGACGTGTTCGCGGACCCAGTCGTACATGGCCTCGACCTGCTCCCATGCCGTGGTCTTGTCAGCCACCAACTCGCGGGCCAGCTTTTGAATCTTGGGGTGGCGGCTTTCAATGTAAGGGCTGGGCGCGAGGAACTTCGCCACGTCGCGCGACAACTGTTTGGGAATCTGAAACTGACTGGGATTCTCGGGACCCAGGATGGAGCTCTTGGTAACTTCAAACGTGACCAGCGCATGTGCCGTCTGCCCGGGATTCAGCGACGGAATCGAGATCAACATCTGTTTCACGCCGTTTTCCAAGGTCCGATAAGTCACTGCCTTGACCTCGGGCGAAAAGTCCTCTTCCACCATGCGCACTTTTTGCTCGGGCCAATCGGTGGGAACCGTCGCGGTGCCATAGATCCCGACGCAGGGCGACGCCGGCGCGGTAATGGTCATGCCGACCTTCCAACGTTGCACAAGCTGTTTGTCGAATTTGATGCCGTGAGCTTGCTCGATCTCGATCTGTGCTTGAGCAAAGCTCGCCCACGCTAGGATGACGTGGAGCGTCACGCAACGAATGCAGGTTGTGGCGAAGATAGGTCTCATGCAGTGGCCCTCGTACAGCGCGATCGAAACAAGATGATGGATGGTCGAGTCCGCGGCGCACTCGTCCCATCGACGAGTCCCGCGCCCGGGTTCGACTCACCCGAATGCGAACCATAGGCAAACGGCGTACCTATGGTTTCATTCTAGTTCGATATTCCCGGCGCGCAGAAAAAGGCCCGCCGCGAGAAGATGCGTCCTGGAAGACGCCGTCGTCTCGCGACGGGCATGCGCTGGATATACGTCGGTGGTGTACCGCGCGGAAGTTCAGTCACCATCACGCCACGCAATCGTAGCGACTAACGGATGCTGGGCTGTGGACCGGGCAACACATTGGTTGGCGGTGGGAGCAATGTATCACCACCATAAACTTGTGTGGAACCATACGAATCATAAGCTCCTGCCACAGCACCGCCGCCGCAGGTATTACAGTCGTCGCCGCGATTCCTGTTAAAGAGCGAGGAGCAGGTCCGACAGCCGCTGTTGGTGGCGACCGTCAGCAACATGACGATCGTCAATAGGGTGAGCCTTTTCATGGCTAAGTTCTCCGGGGAGGGATGGTTGTTCGGAGTAGGCGAGTTTTCGGGTCAAGCAACTCTACATCACGCGCGGTGATGTGCAAATTCAACATGAAATTTTTCCGCAACCATGCGGTTTTTTTGCCACGCACGTTGTTGAACAAAAGCTACATTTGCCTAACTTCACTCACTAACCCGACTCGAAACTGCCCGTGGTGCCGTGGCCATGAAACGTGGATTGCTTGAATCTGGACGCTGTTGGTTCGTGCTGTCGATCGTCTGTCTGTACTCTCCGGCAACACTGGCATTCGCATCGGCGAACGCCCCCGACCAAAAGTCACTCGACTCGACCGATTGTTGTTCCGTCGAACGGGTCGACGATATCTGGCTGATCTCGACACGTCATCTCGGTTGTCCCGCCTGGGACAAGTCGAGCGATGTCGATTTGCGAGTCAAACACTATTCCGTTGTCGACGGGTGGAGTGAGTCCTCGTTGAGTGAATTCCTTGCGAGCGATGATCCCACGCAACCGACGCTCATCTACGTGCATGGGAACCGTGTGGGGTGGTGTGATGCCATTCAGGGCGGTCGGAACGCTTATGAGGATTTGTTGGGTTGCAGTCCGTCACGCCCCGTGCGTTACGTCATTTGGTCGTGGCCCAGCGATCAGATCCATGGGCAACTCAAGGATGTGCGTGTGAAGGCCGCTCGCACCAATGGCGAAGGCTATTATCTGGCGTGGCTGCTGGGTCAACTCGACCCCGCGACACCGGTAAGTTTGTTGGGATACAGCTTCGGAGCACGCATCGCGACGGGTGCCTTACACCTGCTGGGAGGTGGAGAACTCGCCGGCCGCGCGCTGTCGCCGGTCCTTCAGCGGCCTAGTTCCAGTATCCGAGTCGCCCTAATCGCCGCCGCCGTTCATAACCACTGGTTACACCCTGGCGGATGTCACGATCAGGCGTTATCGCAGATGGAACGCTTGCTGATTCAATACAACTCGTGCGACCCCGTACTCAAACGCTATCGCTTGATCGAGAAACGTTCGCGTCCGGCGGCACTGGGCTATACCGGCATGTATGTAAGCGACGAACTGGCCACTTGGATCGAACAGCGGGATGTCTGTTGTATCGTGGGAAAATCGCACGACGAAGATCGATACTTATCCTCCGCCTCGCTGACCGCGCAGATGCGGCTGACGTTGCTGGACGAGTAAGAGGCGATCGCTGGCTAGCTGGCGACGCTCCGTCGGGGATGTTCGATTCGCATTGGGGAACTTAGATTGAATCGGAATCCAGTTCCGTTCATTCGCCTCCAGAGCTTCGCACGAAACCATGTCTTCACTTGCATATTTGAATGGCCGGTTCATGGCCCCCGAAGAACTGTCAATTCCGGTCTACGACGCGGGTTTTGTCCAAGGCGTGACCGTGGCGGAACAGTTGCGCACCTTCGGCGGCCAATTGTTTCGACTTCCCGAGCACCTCCGGCGTTTACGCCGCTCGTTGGAAATCGTGGGCATCGAAGGTATTGATCTGGAGCAACTCGCCGCACACGCCGAGGAACTCGTTGCTCACAACCACAAACTGCTGACGGCTGGCGACGATCTGGGGTTGTCGCTGTTCATCACTCCCGGCCCGTACGCCACCTTTGCTCCGCCGGGATCGAATCAGCCCACGGTCGGGATGCATACCTATCCGGTGCCGTTTCACCTGTGGGCCGACAAGTACGCGGCAGGAGAGCGTATGGTAGTCAGCGACATTCGGCAGGTTCCCAATAATTGCTGGCCGCTCGAACTCAAGTGCCGCAGCCGAATGCATTACGTCCTGGCCGATCAACACGCTCGCCACCGCGATCCCGGCTCGCGAGCCTTGCTGTTGGATCAAGAAGGTTTTATCGCCGAAGCCACCACGGCCAATGTTGTGCTCTTTCGCCAAAGCGAAGGGTTTCTGTCCCCACCGCGCGAGAAGATCCTGCCCGGCGTAAGTGTCGGCACGCTGGAACAACTCGCACAGCACATGGGCATTCCGTTTTCACATCGCGAGTTGACTGTCGCGGACGTCGCCTCCGCGGAGGAAGTCTTGCTCAGCAGCACTTCGCCCTGCTTGCTCCCCGTGGTGTCGTTAGACGATCAACCCATCGGTGCGGGTGTGCCAGGGAGCGTCGTACGGCGCGCCCTGTCCGCTTGGAACGAACTCGTGGGGCTCGACATCGTCGAGCAGGCGCGGCGGTTCGCCCACCGTTCGCCGAGTTGATCGTCGTTTCTTCGTTCAAGCACGTTGAGCCATCTTGAGGATCGCGGCGAACTCGGCACCGCGTACCGGTTGAACCGACAGTCGCGAACCCTTGCGCAGTAATTCCATATCCTACAGCGCCGCCACCTTCCGCAGCCCATCGAGCGGCAGAGGCTGCTCGAAAACCTGATCCAGTTGAATATCGACCATGAACCAACGCGGGTTCTGCGGCGTCGATTGGGGATCGAAGTGATGATCGTCAGCATCCCAGGCCGTATGATCGGGATAGCCTTCGCGAACGATGCGCGCGACTCCCACGATCGCGGGTGGATTGGCATTGGAATGATAAACCAGCACTTTGTCCCCCACGCGCATATCGTCGCGCATGTAGTTTCGGGCTTGATAATTGCGTACTCCAGACCAGAATGTCGTCTGCTTCTTCTCCCGAGCCAGATCCTGAATCGAGTACGACGTGGGCTCGGTCTTCATCAACCAGTGCGAAGTTGCTTTTGCCATCTGCGGTGGATCCTTGGTGGTCCTGAATGGGGAACGGATGATTGTTGGAGTTCGGCATGGTCTGAACTCACATCATCTTGTTCCCAATGTCTCTGGGAGTAAACCGGCAGTCCGACGAGATCGCGATTGCCATTCGTAGCCGCTGCGGCTTTGACGAATTGACGCTCGTCATCAAACGGACCGCGACATCGTGACGACGGTGAACTACAATCACGCCAATCTTGTGTACCCACTCTTGACTCTCCCACCCTCACAGCTCAGGTCCCGCCATGCCTCGAACGACCCTCCTTATCATCACTCTTTTAACGTCCGCATTGGTGATCGAGGTGGACTTCCGATTAGCGGCCGGCGATGAAGTGCGGCCGATCGCCATCGCGACGACCGATTGGCCTTGGTGGCGTGGTGCTCAGCGTAATGGAATCGCGGCAGCCGACCAAACACCTCCGTTACGTTGGAGCAAGTCCGAGAATATCCGTTGGCAGGCGGCGATCCCTGGACGAGGTCACGGCAGCGTGACGGTCGTGGGCGAACAGGTCTTCGTCGCGACCGCCGACGAACAAACGGAGACCCAAGCGGTTCTCGCGTACGACCGCGACTCGGGCCGTTTGAATTGGAAGAAGGATGTGCATGTCGGCGGCATCGAGAAGAAGGCCAATCAGAAGGCTTCGCAAGCTTCCTGCACCGTCGCTTGCGATGGCGAACGCGTGTTCGTTAACTTCCTGAATCAGAAGGCCGTGTATACGACGGCGTTGAGCCTCGCGGGCGAACAGCTTTGGCAGACGAAGATCACGGACTACGTGCTCCATCAAGGTTATGGTTCGTCACCGGCACTATACGAGTCGTTGGTGATCGTCTCCGCCGACAACAAAGCGGGAGGCGCGATCGCGGCCTTGCAACGCGATAACGGCAAGGTAGCGTGGCGACACGAGCGGCCCCAGACACCCAACTATCCCTCGCCCATTATCTTGCGCGTGGCGGGCCGCGAGCAGGTGTTTTTGACGGGCTGCGACTTGGTGTCGAGTTTCGCTCCGCGGACTGGCGAGAAGTTGTGGGAGATCGCCGGTGCCACGACCGAGTGCGTTACTTCGACCGTGACCGACGGACAACTTATCTATTCCACCGGCGGCTATCCCAAAAACCACATGGCCGCGATCCGAGCCGATGGTTCCGGGGATTTGGTGTGGGAAAACAATGTGCGGGTCTACGTGCCTTCGATGCTCGTTCAAAACGGCTATCTGTACTGTGTCGCGGATGCCGGTGTCGCCATGTGCTTTGAGGCAGCTACGGGGCGCGAAATCTGGAAGCATCGCTTGGGAGGCACCTTCAGCGCGTCGCCGGTGTTGGTTGGCAACCACATCTTTGCCACCAACGAAGCGGGACAGACCTTCATCTATCGAGCGGACCCTACGAGCTTTGAACTCATCGCCGAAAACCAACTCGGCTCCGAGGTCTTCGCCACACCGACGATTTGTGGTGGTCGCATCTACATGCGTGTGGCGGAGGAACAAGAAGGTCGCCGACAAGAGACACTGTACTGCCTGGAAAAACGCTGACCGCCTGATCCGTGTCGTGGCATCCAAACTCGCGGCTCAATAATCGTACCAGACACCAAAGCCGATCTGTTGCTCGAAGTTATCGAAGAACGAGTATTGCGGACTTTCGCCGTTGTAGTAATGAACTCCCAGGCGAAATAGGTGACCACCGGGTCCCTCGCCACGCCAGGCCCAGCCGGTTTGTGCTGTGAAGCCTCCGCCGTAATTGACCTCCTCGCGGAGATGTGCGTTGAGGGCGAAGAACGGTTCGCCGTGCAGGCCCGTCGCCGCACGCGGCGCGTAGTCCACGCCGAACTGAAACTCCCACAACCCCGAGACGTCGCTCCAAAAAGCCCAGCCAGCTTCGCCGTAGAATCGCAAACGTTCCGTAAGGTACACCGAGTAGCCCAGGACGAGTACATCGCGAGCGAAATTCAGTCGTTCGAAGCCGGGATTCTTGAGCAGGAACTCGTCTCCCACGTGCGAGCTGATGTGATAGTAGCCGAACTTGATTTGCTGGTTGCCCCAACCGTAACTGAACGGCACACCCGCTCGGAAGTCGGCACTGCGCACGTCGACCTCTTCCTCAAGATCCAAACGCACTTGGGCCGATCCTTCGACATCCATTTGGAAGCCAAGTGGTTGGTCGCGGGAGCCGATCCGCAAGATTCCCACCCGTCCTCCCAACGTGGTGTCCAACAGCATCCCGTCGTTCCGCCGATTCAGCAACTGGGCCCCCATCCGCGACTCCTTAAGCCCCGCCAAGTACGATCGATAGATCAAGCCTTCCGGCAAGACGATCACTTCCCAGGGATTCGAGAGTGGAGAAGGCTCCCAAGGCGTAATTGCGACGTAGGGGGGCAGGTTGTCGTCCAGAATGACGGCGGGCGTGCCCACAGGCGGAAGCAACCACTCGCCCGCAGCTTCGTGGTTCATCAGGCCGGCGCAGCCGCAAACCGTCATCAGGAATAGTCGTCGCAAACTAGCTC
>JBGTHH010000401.1:0-8934 GCA_041746275.1 Pirellulaceae bacterium
TGGCTTTGTTCGACTTGGAGAGCGATCAGGGCGAGACCACGAATGTGGCGGAACAACATCCTGACGTGGTCGCTCGGATGCGGGAACTAGCCGACAAAATGCGTGAGGATCTGGGCGACTCCCTAACTCAACGAAAAGGCAGTGGCATCCGTCCGCCGGGAAAAATCTAAACGACCATTCGCGATCGTTCACGGGATGACTCGAAGTCTAGGCCAGCGCCGCTCTTGCCACACGCAGCATATTGCCGCCCAGAATTTTTTGGATCTCGTCATCCGAGTAACCGCGCTGAACCAAGCCCACCGTGAATAGTGGCCAGTTGGTCCAGGCGATGCTCTGCGTCGCTTCGGGAAGTTCCTTGTAGGGATCGGCAGGCCAGAGGGATCGCCAATCGGTGCGAGTCTTGGAAAGCCGCGGTACTTTTTTGTTTTCCGTTGCGTAGTTGCGCGAGGTGTACGAAATGTCGGTGCCAATGCCGACATGATCAACTCCCACGAGCTTGACCACGTGCTCAATGTGATTGAGCAAGGCCGTGATGTCGCCTGCGCCGCCGAGAAACCGAGGTATGCAGCAAATCCCGACCAAGCCACCCGTCTCCGCGATGGCTCGAATGACCTCGTCGGGCTTGCTGCGAATGTGATGGTGCAAAGAGGCGCAGGTCGTATGGCTGGCCACCATGGGCCGCTGGGAGGTTTGAGCCGCTTCGAGACTGGTCCGCCAACCTGAATGCGCGATATCGACGATGACTCCCACGCGATTCATCTCGGCGACCACCGATCGGCCGAAGTCACTGAGCCCCGCGTTGGACGATTCGCCGCAACCATCTCCGATCATGTTGCGGCGCTGATAGGTGAGGTGCATCATGCGGATGCCCAACTGAAAGAACACCGTGAGATAACGCAGCTCGTCCTCGACCGATACCCACTGCTGCGTCAGCGGCACGCCGTTGCCCGTGAGATAGAGGCAGCGACGACCGGCGGCTTTGGCCGCGACAATGTCGTCGGGTGTGGCGGCCTTGCTCATGACATCGCCGAGCATGTCGGTGGCATAGGTAAAGCGGGCCAAACGCTTGAGGAGCGTGAGTGGGTCTTGGCTTTCTTCGCCGGCATTCTGAAAGATGCACGTCACGCCCGACGCCTCCCACGCCTGCACGAATTCGGCACGCTCCGTCGGTACCGTCACATAACGGGTCATCGTCATCGATTCGCGGAGGTCTTGCAGTTCGATCGGCGAGGCACCGGCTTCGACGGCCAATCGCAAGGCGTCACCATCGACGGCCGCACGCGGCGCGAATCCGTACGTGTCGAAAACCAGCGAATGGGCGTGCAACTCCAGCCCACGAGCTAACTCCGTCGAGGTGGGCCGCAGGATCTCCAGCGCGATCTCGCGAGCGCGATGGACCATCTCGTTCTGCCGGGCGGCGGATAACAGTCGAGCCGTCGGCGATTCGTCGGTGGGCTCGGCGGCCGATAGCGCGGCGGTCGTCGATGCCGCAACGAGAGTTCTCAGAAAGACTCGACGATCGAAGGCACGACTCTTGGAACGATTCATGATCAGATAAACTCCCCTGACACCGAACTCACGTCAAGTCTGCCGGAACTGCACGATGGCTTGTTACAGCCAGCCATTTCCTAGCAACTACCGTTCACCCCATTAGGCGAGCAACTTCACATCTGAGATCTGAGATCTGAAAGACTATTTTCCGAACCACGGCGAAACGGTCTCCCACACGGTCCACAGTCCCGTAGTCAGCATCCCGATGGCCGAGACCCAAAGGAACCCATCCCACAGCGGGCCCGGCATCAGTCGTCGGTCGCAACGTTGGTAGCGAAAGTACAAAGCGGCACCCGCCAGCATCGGCAACATGATCCCTTGCATGATGCCACTGATCAGGACCAGCTTGGCGGGATTGGGGAAGAACAAGTACATCGCCACGCAAAGTAGCGGAAAGAAACCGCTCAATATCGTGACGCGTCGACGAATCGCGGCGGAGTTCTTGGCGGCCACACCCAGGACACCCAGGGTGTCGGAGAAGACGCGCGCGTGACTGGCATTGGCGACAAAGTAGGTCGAGTACAGCACCGCAAAGGCACCAAACAGAAAGAGAATGCTGGCCGATTCGGTGAAGACGGGCTCGTACATCACGGCGAGCGTGCGCACCATCTCGCCTTTCTCGGGATTCAGTTGCGTCCGACCCAGGATGGCCGCTCCTAGCAAGTAAAACGCCAGCGTGGCAAAGGTGTAGACCACCATCGAACACCAGGCGTCCCATCGCATCACACGCATCCAGCCATGTGCGCGATCGGACCACGCCGCCGAGTCGTCGCGCGGTCCCGTGAAACGCGCGTAACCTTTCTCCAAGCACCAATACGGATACGTCACCAACTCCGAAGCACCGACGCCGATAATGCCGAATGTCGCCAACGCCGTGGCCACCGCACTCGGCGAACCCGGAGGCAGTCGGAAGCTCATTCCTTGCAACAAGTCTTGCGACGTAACCGCCCACGACTCGTTGGCTTGCAGGAGAGCCAAGTTCAAGATGGTGACCAGCGTGAAACCACACACCATGATCGTCGAGAAACTCTGAATGAAGCCATAGCGACCGAGCACCAGAAGTACCGCCGTGATGACCGCAACGATCGTGGCCCAATAGCGATCATCGTACGATGGGCCGGGAACGATGGCGTGTTCTAACTTGGCGGCTAATTGCTCGATCGATGCCGTCAGTTGAGCCGCGCGGTTGGCATCGAGTTCCGAATCCACATTATCGCGACGTTGAATCAAGCCGAGCTCCGCTTGGCTGATCTTGAGTTTCGTTTTCAAATCCACGTAATCGTTATACGCGCTTCCGCGTTGAGTGAGCGGCAGGCTGATCGATAGGGCTTGTCCCACACTGCCCACAATCCCACCGAGCTGCCCGATGCTGGCAAACCACATGAGAAACCAGTACCAGACCAGCCAGTTCCCGCGGCCGGGAATGTGCGGGCCGGGGACTTCCGCCAACCCCGTCATGGTCGAATTGCCGGTCACGATCGAATACCGGCCAAACTCGACTTGGCAAAAGACCTTGATGACACAGCCAATCAGGATGAGCCACAATAACCAAAAGCCCGCTTCCGCGCCAGTCTTGGTCGTGGCGATCAGTTCTCCCGACCCGACGATCGATCCCGCCACGATTAAACCCGGGCCGAGCCGTCGCAGAATCCCGACGATGGCGGTGGGCGGAGTCTCGGTGAGCTTAACGCCGTCCGCCGGAGGTTCGGCGGAGTTCGAGTTGCTACTCATACGGTCTCTTCGGGCAGTCGTGGGATGGAGAGGAAGTCAAAATCGTGGACTAACCGTAACTCAGTCGCCAGCCCGTGAAAACCCTACAAGCGTCTAAACACGCTCTTCGACTCGCGCGGGTCGCGAGCGTTGGTCCCCGATCCACGACCCGCCGACGGCCACCAAGACATTCAGCACTAAGCCGAACAGCCCGGGATGGACTCCCCATACTTTCGAATAGTCTTCCGGCGTGAACGAGTCGACGAGCAACAATCCCAAGACCACGGACAGGCCAGCGAGAATTCCGCAAAGCGTTGGCGTCGCCCTCAACCGCGGCCAGTGCAAGCCGAGAAAAAACGCCGGGCCCAGTTGCACCAAGAGATCGAACTTGCGATCGAGCAGTTTGATCAAGGTCCAGTCACGAAAGCGAATGGCAAGGTACGCCAACACGGCGATCAGCATCCACGAACAGACTTTGCCCATCCGCGTCAGTTGCTGTTCCGATGCACGAGGGTTGATGTAGCGACCATAGATGTCCTTGGTGAACATCGAGGAAATCGACAGCAATACGGAGTCGGCAGTCGACATAATGGCCGCCAGGATGGCGGAGAACAACACGACCACCAGCCAGCGCCCTAGCCACGAATGTTCCTGCACGCGTCGGCAGATGACCGTGAGCAGCGTGTCGGAGCGTGCCAGATCGGGGATATGTGCCAGCCCAATGATTCCCACCACCAACGCGATCAACGCCGTCGTCAGGGGCAAAAACGCCATGACCATCAGGCTACGCCGCAGGGTCTGGCCCGATTTGGCGGCGTAGATCCGCTGAATCGACTGCGGATATAACGCACCGCCAATGCCGACCAGCAGGACGTAGCTCGCCCATTCCATCGAGCCGCGCCAATCGGGCGGCGCGACGCGTTCGGGATGGTTGCGTTGCACGATTCGCGTGGACTCGGCAAGCGAGCCAAACTCATCCAAAACCAAAAACAGCAGGATCACAAACCCGACCAAGAGCACCGAACCTTGAATGACATCGGTCCAGGCGACGGCACGAAAGCCTCCCAAGGTTTCATACACCACGATGACCAGTGCCAGGACAATCACGCCCGACGCAAAGGCCACCTCGGGATCGATGGTGGTTAAGCCTTCCAAGGCGTTGCCCATCGCCATCAATTGGGCCAGCAAGAAATTGGCGATCGCGATGATCATGAGCAGCGTGACGAGACAGCTCAACGCGGGCGATCGAAACCGGAACTCGATGAAGTCGCTGGGCGTGATGAAGCCGTGAGCCTTGGACAAACCAAACAGCTTCGGGGCCAGGATCAGATAGAAGACGACAATCGACGTCATGAAGTGGACACTGACCGCCCAAGCATAGCCGATGCGATAGGTCATCCCCGTAAAACCAAAGAGCGTGTTGCCGCTGTATTGGGTCGAGTAAAGCGTTAGCAACAACACCACAAAGCCGATTCCGTTGCCAGCCAAGTAGAAATCCCGCAGGGTATTCGCTTGCCGCGCGCGATAACCGAAGCAACCGATGACGATCAGGCTGGCCAGATAAATTCCAATGAAGATCAGTTCGGGAGTCGTAAACGGGATCAATTGATCGCTCATTCGTCGCTCCCCTTGGTGTTCTCGGTTGTGGTTTCGGCAGCCCAGGGAAACGACAACAACCAAGCGGTGTAGCAGGAAATCAATGCGGAACCACCCAGCGCTCCACAAGCCCACAAGGGCATGCCGAGCACCAGCCGAATGGCGTCGGGAAGCCACACCCAGTACCACGGGATGGCCAAGGCGAAGAGCACAACGTAAGTCAGGCAGATTCGGGAAGCGGATTGCATGACGCGAATTCTATGACGCTGCGGACTCGGCGTCACCCGCACTAGGAACCAACCGACGACGGTTAGTCTGATGCAGTGGGGTCTTGCCATTCCGTGGGCAACTCGATCGGTAAATGCACGGAAACGATCGTTCCTTTACCGGGAAAGCTGCGAATGATGGCCTTACCGCCAAACAATCGCGCCCGTTCGCGGATGCCCTCCAAGCCAAAATGATCGTCCTTGACCTGCGCGGGATCGAAGCCGACGCCGCGATCCTCGATTTCGATGATCAGCATCGAGTCCGCTTGAAATAGACGAACTTCCGCACTGCCGACCTTCGCATGACGGAGTACGTTGTTTAACGATTCCTGCACGATCCGGAAGATGATCCCTTCCAACATCGGTGCCAGGCGATCGAATTGCACCTCGTGCGTGAACGTGACATTCAAACGCTGGGTGCCCTCTTCCTCCGCGACCAGATAGTGAATCGCCTCGACCACTCCCATCTCGTCGATGATCATCGGTCGCAACTCCGTAATCATGCGACGCCCCTCGTTAATCGCCTTGCGCAGCAAACCTCGCAGCAGGATCAACTCCTGAACACAATCGGCCTGCGCGGCATCCAGGCACTCGATGATCGATTCCAAAGTCATCTGGGCTCCGACGACATCTTGCACGAGCCCGTCATGAATGTCGTAGGCCAGCAACTGCAATAGTCGCTCGTGGTGACGCACCAGATGCCGCTCGGAAATCTTGCGTTGCGTCACGTCTTCAGCGATGCCCATGACGTGAGTGGGCATGTTGTCGTCCTCGCGACGCAACACCACCTCGCAACGGCGAATCCAGCGCCAACTACCATCACGATGTTTCAACCGAAATTCGCTCTCGATGGTTTCCGGACTGGAACTCGCCTCATCTCGCCGCTCCCGCAGTCGCGCCGCATCTTTGGGGTGCAATTGTGAAGTGAAGAATGGCAAGCCCCAAGCCACAAGGTCGCTGGAATCGTAGCCCAACAATTCCTGAGAGCGTCCGTTCGCATAGAGAATGCGCTGGTCGCGTAGGTCCGCAATATAGGCAAAGCAGGGCAAATGCTTGAGGAGCAACCCTGTGGTGATATCATTCGGAATCTCACCAGCGGAATCACGAGGCTGGCCGTCCATCAGGCGTGACCACCGGTGAGAGAGCAATCGGCCGACAAGAGACAATGATTCCGATCGACCATTGACAGGTCAGGCTTAGCCAAACCAGCCACCGCCGCCAGCAAATGCCTTGAGTGCCTTCTCTTCGTCCGGATAGATCTTGAAGACCTTATTGAGTCGAGTGATCTTAAACACTTCGAGCACATTCGTCGAAATGTCGGACATCTTCAACTCGATCTCGCCCGTTTTGGCTTTCTTATTGAGCAGCACCAGCTTACCGATCATGGCCGACGACATGAACTGAACACCCTGAAAGTTCAGCAACATTTTCTTATTTTGCGAGGCCGCCGTAACCATATCCATCAGCTCTTTGCCGATCTGCTGGATGCGGGCCTCGTCGAGAATCTTCGCGTCGGTAAAGTTGACGATCAGGACGCCTTCTTCTTCTCGCGACTTCAATGACGACATAGTGGTCTTCCGTTTTGAATATCAAACAAGCGGCTGATCTGGTCCGGTCAAACCGAACAACTAACAGTAGAACAAGTTATCATGGGGATCGTCTGGTTGCAATCAACCCTTCTCATTTCACGAATCCCAGGGTTGGGCTGGCCGGAGCGAATTAGGTTCTTTCGAAAAAGGGTCTGACCCTTTGGAGGCGAGTCGTATTCACTGGTTTTCTTGGCCTCGCCGGAGAGGGGCAGACCCCTTTTCGGACAGGCTCTTACGTCCAAATACTTCGATCAAGCATCCGATAGTTCACGGCTTCATGAAGATGGACCTGCGAAATCTCAGGACTGGCCTCCAAGTCCGCAATCGTTCTGGCCACTCGCAAGACCTTATCATGAGCCCGAGCCGATAGTCCCAACTCGTTGACGGTAGATTTCAACAGATGAGTACAGGCTTCGTCAAGCGGGCAGAAACGGCGAATCTGCTGGGATTTCATCTTGGCGTTGCTGCGAACGCGAACCTTTTGGAAGCGTTCAGTTTGCATCGCCCGGGCCGCTACGACCTTCTCGCGCATCTGAGCGCTCGAAGTTCCCGCCGAGCCGTGCGTTAATTCCTGGAAAGGCACGGCCGGGACTTCAATATGGATGTCGATGCGGTCGAGCAGCGGACCGCTGACCTTGGCCATATAGCGTTCGATCTGCGGAACCGAGCAGTGACAATCGCGACGGGGATCATTGCGATACCCGCAGGGGCAAGGGTTTAACGCCGCGATCAGGATGAAATCCGCCGGAAAGGTCGTGGAAGTTAGCGCTCGAGAGATCGTCACCGCTCCATCCTCCAGCGGCTGGCGCAGCACTTCCAAAGTGCGACGATTGAACTCCGGTAATTCGTCGAGAAACAAAACGCCGTTGTGTGCCAAACTAATCTCTCCGGGTGCTGGCGTGCTACCGCCTCCGACCAGCCCCGCGTCGCTGATGGTGTGATGTGGATCGCGAAAGGGCCGTCTCGTCAGTAAGGGCTGACCGGCGGCGAGACGCCCCACGGCACTGTAGATGCGGGTCGTTTCCACGGATTCGGGCGCGGTCAGCGTCGGCAAAATCGTGGGAACTCGCTTGGCCAACATGGTCTTCCCCGACCCCGGTGGCCCAATCATCAGTAGGTTGTGACCACCGGCTGCGGCGATGGTGAGCGCTCGTTTGGCCATCTCCTGGCCACGCACATCGGCGAAGTCATCCTCATAGCCCGAGAACTCGCCGAACAGCTCCGCGATGCCAGCGGGCGTCGGCTCGATCTCGATCTGGCCAGCGAGAAACCCCACGGCTTGCGCGAGGCTGTCGACGGCAATGACCTCCAGATCTTCCACGACAGCCGCTTCGCGCGCGCTGGCCGAGGGCACGATGAGTCCCCGCAAGCCTTTCTGCTGTGCCGCGGCGATCGCCATCGACAGCGCACCTTTCACCGGGCGGGTCGCCCCTTCCAAGGACAGCTCGCCAACGACGGCGTAGCTTTCGAACAGTTCCGAGGCGATTTGGCCACTGCCGGCGAGAATTCCGAGTGTGATTGGCAAGTCGAACGAGGCCGCTTGCTTGGGCAATTCGGCTGGGGCCAAGTTGATCACGATCCGGTCATGCGGCCGCTGAAAACCGGAGTTGACGATCGCACGCTCGACGCGATGCGTGCTTTCCTTGACCGCCGCTTCCGGCAGCCCGACGAGAACCGTCTTGGGGATCGCGCCGGGCGAGACATCGACCTCCACCTCGACAGGCAGTGCCTCGATGCCAACCAATGAAAATGTCTGGAGTTTAGCCAGCACCTTGTACCCCTTTGCTGGTGGGAAACGGCATTGTGATGAGTGGCGGCCCGCGATGCAAGCCATCAGGTTTCACGATCATTGACGATGCTCGTCGTCAATGAGTAAACTTGGCAACTCTTGACCATGCCGTGGGCTCGCCTAGGGGGGCTCGTGGCCATCCCCTTCTAGTCCTCGAATCACGAACGAGCAGCAAGCCTATGTCCGTATCGACCGTTAGCCTGGAACAGTTATCCATCAACACCATCCGCACCCTCTCCATGGATGCGGTCCAGCAGGCAAATAGTGGGCATCCGGGAACGGCCATGGCGCTGGCACCCGTCGCCTACTCCCTCTGGAATCATGTCCTGCGTTTCGATCCCGAGCATCCCGATTGGCCCGGGCGCGATCGCTTTGTCTTGTCGTGCGGACACGTATCGATGTTGCTCTATTCGCTCTTGCATTTGGCCGGCGT
>JBGTHH010000402.1:0-9766 GCA_041746275.1 Pirellulaceae bacterium
CCTGAAACAGTTGGGTTTGGCGATGCACAACTACCACGACTCGTACAAACTTCTACCGTTTGGCACGCGTCCTGGCCGAATGAACGCCGGTTGGGGGACATCTTTCTATGTAAGAATTCTTCCCTATGTCGAGCAAACCGGATTAGCCGATGCTTGGCCTTGGACTGAGAAGGCTGCCTTTGATGTGTATAGCCGCGATGAAGGTTATGCCGCGTCGGGTCTTGGTAATCCGGCTGGCACACTTCGTGGTAACGGACCGGTCAATATCATTGGCATGAAGTTGTCGTTTATGGATTGCCCCTCGAATCCGACAGACGATTTCAATACGGGCAACAACGCGGTGCAAATGGCCTCGTATGCCGGAATTTCGGGAGCGGTGGAAGCGTTGCCAGGAAGCCTCTATGTTCCCACGCGTCAAAGGACTTGTTGCAATTGCTGTGCGCCTTCGGGTGGGTCCACAATTAACAAAGTCAATACGGGCATCTTATCGGGCAGCGGGATGCTCGTGAACAACATCGCCTTGGGTTTCCACCATTGCACCGACGGGACCTCCAATGTCTTGTTGCTTGGTGAATCCTCGAACTGGGTGTATGAAAACGGCCTGCGTTTCAATATCACGCCAAGTTGGCCGCATGGCTGGCCCATGGGATCGGGACAGACTTTTCAGAATACGACTGTCAGCACCGCAACTGGAGTTGAACGCTGGTTCAACCTGACATCGATTCGGTATCCCGTCGGGACCGCTGATTACACATTACCGGGCGTGGATCAAAACCATGGCCCGAATAATCCTTTAATCTCGGCACATCCCGGTGGTGCGATGTGCTGCTTGACGGACGGCTCCGTGCGATTCTTGAGCAACACCATGAACTTGGACACGCTCAAGTTCCTGGCGGATCGCGATGATAAGAATCCGGTCGGAGACTACTAGTCGTCCTGTCCGCAAAGTCAACGATCGAGTGGACCGGAGTTCTGAGAACCCATTCGAGTCGACTCAGTTAATCGACAAGTTTTGACGCAGCCCGTTTCCGACCTTGCGTTGGAAACGGGCTTTTTGTTCTCTTGTCTCCGCCATGCTCGGGATATTCCCTTGTTCGATGGTCTTTGTTAACTTCAAATCGGGAATGATGAATCCGTTACCGTTAACGGTTCGTGATAGGTTCTGTAGTCAACTACAAGGAAGACACGATGCGGAAGATTTGGATACTGTCGATGCTAGTGCTGATTGGCGTCGTTAGTGGATGTGGTCAAGAATCCCAAGCTCCCTCGGTCCCGGATACGAGCATCGAAACGCCCGAGTACGATAAGATGATGAATGAGGCCGCGTCTCAACCGGCTCCCGAATTGTAGGAAGCCTGTAGTTCGATGTCACTTACGCGCGCCGTGCGCACATGTTGTAGAGCGGAACTTGTTCCGTTTGCTGCGGTCGGCACATGCTTCGAACGGAACGAGTTCCGCTCTATTGTTTGGTTGCGGCTCCGCCGCGTTAAGCAATAACACGATCGACACGTGTTGCGGGCGTTCGTGAATGCAGCACCAATTCACTGGGGTCGCCGTCTTCATCAGGCAACGGCACGACGATGAGATCGGCGCGTTTGCCGACGGCGAGCGTGCCGATTTCGTGTTCGAGGCCCAACGCTCGGGCGGCATTCGCGGTGGCGAGTTGAAGCATTGTGGCAGGTGGGATGTCGGAGTGAGCCCGCGCCGCGAAGCGCAGTTCCTCAAGCATGTTGAGGTCGGGATTCGAAGCTCGCGAGTCGGTGCCGAGAGCGACATTAACGCCGAACTCTATCATTCGCTGAAGCGGATACGGTTCGTGTCCGAAGTAGGCATGGGTGCGAGGGCAGTAGATCACCGACATGCGGTCGCGGTGTCGACCGAGGAACTCCAGCTCGACGTCGGTCAGATAATTGCCATGAATTATTAGCGAACGATGGGCGAGGCTCAGGAGCTGTAGGTAATCCAGGGGCGTCGTGTCACGGCGAATCGCGTTCTCATGCCAAGCCCCGAGTCCATCCAATAGCTCTCGAAACGGTCCACGAGCGGAATGCAACAACTCAAGTTCCTCCCGCGTTTCCGCCAGATGCATCGCGAGTGGCACGCTCTCTTGTGCTGACAACTCGGCCAGTCGCGCCACCAGCACGGGGCTGACGGTGTAAGGTGCATGAGGGCTTAGCCCCACCCGATAGGTCGCATGACGTGTGCCGTCTAGAAACGATTGGGCCGCCACCAGTAGTTCCGGTTGCCGTTCGGGACTCAGTCCCAGCAACTCCAGGAAGACGATGCCGTGCAATGCCCGGTAGGAGGTTGCGTCGGATTGCCAAGGCAATGTGGCGATCTCGGCCACGGTCGTGGCCCCACCCCGCAGGCTTTCAGCAAGCCCGACGCTCACCGCCTGATTACGCCAATCCACGCCTGCGGATCGTTCTCGCATCTCATTTCGCCAGCGAATCACCTCGCGAATCCAATCGGTAAACCCACATTCCGGCTGACCCAACGGCTGTGGCAGCTCACTGAACTCCAGATGCGTGTGGGCATTGATCAGTCCCGGCAGGATGGCGACTGAGCCAAGGTCTTCGGCAACTCCCTGCGGCGGACCACCCACGGCGACGATGCACCCGTTGACGACCGAGATCCAAGCATCGCGCAGCGGCTCGCGGTCCATCGGCAACAGATAGCGGGCCTTGAGTGAATACGACTCCAGACGGTTCATCCCTGTGTCTACTTTGCCGGAAGGCTGGCCGTTTGATGGTCCAGTGCCTGCTGGAGTGATTCCTCGGCGGTCTGTTCGTAGCTCAACTGCTGGAACCAACGCAAGATGCCGCAGGCCAGCACTAAACCGATGGCGATCACCGACCAGTGGTAGATGGTTCCCGACTCGCCCTCCGGGAAAACGACTCGCAAGTTGGGATAGCGTTCGATCCAGGCGGGCACGCTGAACGCCAACACCAGGGACAGCGAGTTGTGAACGCCGTGGAATAGGATGCAGGGCAAGAGGCTGCCCGTTTGAATCGCGAGGTAACCGAGCACCATCCCCACCACACTCGCGGTGAGCGATTGTTGCAGGATCATGTGAGCCGCGCCAAAGAAGACGCTCGTCACAAAGATCGCCGCCCATTTGTGTCCGACGTGTCGCAGCCCGGACAAAATATAGCCCCGGAAAGCCAACTCCTCGCAAATGGCGGGTGTGAGCGCCAGGGTGAACAAGAGGGCTCCCAAATGTGGCGCATCGGCCAACAGGAATTCCAAGGCTTGGAGCTGATTCAGGATGTCCGGCGAGTAGGGATAGATTTTCTGCACCAACTGCGCCAGAGCCATGTTAGCTGGATGAAGAACTACGGCCAGCAGCACCGCCATCGGCAAGACGTCAGCGCGCGGTCGCTGCAGCAACAACGTCTTCGCCGGATTCCGCGTCAACAGCATCGCCATGATCACCGCGGGCAAGGCAATGCAGAGCACGAGCGACACAACGGTCATTGTGGCGAAGCCATTCCACGACTCGGGCATGCCGAACAGGAAGCTGGCGAAGAAACGAATCAACAGCAGCAGGAAGCCGCATAAGATCGCGGCCGACAGCGTGGGTGTCTCGCGACGATCGCGAACGAGATGGACCAGCCAAATGCCCAGTCCCCATTGTTCACTCTCGCGGAACAAGACCGATTCGTTATTGAACTGATCGATGGCCCAACGCAGTGCCAGTCCGCAACAAACTGCCGTGACACCCAGTACCGGTAGCACGAATCGCAACGCTTCGAGGTACTCGCCTTCGATGAGTGCTTGGAGCAGCAACATCACGCCCGTAACCGGGATGAAGCTCATGCCGAGATCCAGTTCCGTGGACGGCATCATGGGAATCATCATCAGCGGCAGCGTGATCATCAGCACGGGCATCAAGTAGTACTGCCCCTCCTTGGAACTCTTAGCGAACGCGGCGATCGCCAACGACACCGCGCTGAAGAGGGCTGATAAGGGGATCAGGGCGAGCAGCAACCAAACTACAGCTCCGACCGGGGGCGTACCAATGGCTAACGGCGAAGCTCCTCCGAACTCGGAGACGCGCGAAATGATGAACGTACCGGTCAGCCCCATGCTGGCCAGATTCAAGACGGAGGTCGCGATGCTGAACGTCATGATCGTCAACAGCTTGCCCCAGACGATCTCGCTCCGCTCGGCGGGGCTGCAGAGCAACGTTTCCAACGTGCCTCGTTCCTTCTCGCCCGCGCACAGGTCGATGGCCGGATAGAACGCGCCGGTCAACGCCCAGATCAACACGACGAAAGGTAGGATCTTGGACCACACTGCCGCGCGGCGACTGTGCTCGCGCGACACATCGGTACTGACAACTTGAAATGGCTTGGTGGCTTGGGACGGAATGCGATGATCGCGCAAGTTATCGACAACCATCGTGTCGCGCCAACGCCGCAACACGCCGTCCACGCGATCCCGCGCGATGCGGGATTTGTCGCTGGCGGTATTCACAAACAGTTCCGGCTCGGGAATCGCCACTAGGTCCGCCACACTCTCCAGGGGTTCCTCGCCATCTCCGACTTGAGCGCGGAAGGCATCGAGTTTCTCGGCGAATCCCGTGGGAAAGTAGACGATGGCGTTATAGCGTCCTTGCTGAATCGCGTCCTCGGCCCAGCGCCTCAATTCCGACTCGGGGACATCGACGGGCAACCCTTTCTCAATCGTAAGCTGCAACAGGCGAGCGTCGTGGTCGGACAGGAAGGGAGCGGCGAACATGCCATCGTCCAGCAAACGCGGCGATTCCGGTAACGAGGCGGCTCCCAACACCAGCACGGGAGTAGCGTGCTCCTTGGAGAATTGTGCGACCTGCAGGAAGGTCATGCCCAACAGGGGGTACAGCAAGATGGGCAGAACGGCAATCGTGAAAAGGGTCCGGCGATCACGCAGTTGATCGCGAACCTCCCGTAAGTAGATCCATTTGACGTTGGTCCACTTCATAACGTCGATTTCACTCTCTGCTGCACGTGCGAGTTAGGACAAGGCAGTTGCCGGGGGCATTTGGTTGGCGTCGTGTTCGGAAATCAAGCGGAAGAAGAGTTCCTCCAGGTCGGGCTCGTGATGCAAACTGGCGAGCTCGTCGAGCGTGCCTTCCGCCAGGATATGCCCCCGATGCAAAATGGCAATGCGGTCGCAGAGCCGTTCGACTTCACGCATGATGTGCGTCGAGAAGACGATACACTTGCCCTGTTCGCGGAGTTCATCCACCGTTTTCAACAACGCCCGTGCCACGAGGACGTCGAGTCCGGAGGTAGCTTCATCGAAGATCAACACGGGCGGATCATGCACGATCGCCCGCGCGATGGAAACCTTCTGCTTCATGCCCGTCGACATCTTGGCGCCCAGCAGGTCGCGAATCTCGTTCATTTGCAATCGCTGAAATATGGTCTCCATCCGGGCTCGTAGCGGTTCGGCGGTAATGCCGTACAGCCGACCAAAGTACTCCACCATCTCCCAGGCCGTCATGCGATCGTATACGGCGGTATTCATCGAGACAAAGCCAATCTGCCGACGGACCAGCGCGGGTTGCGTCAAGACATCGAATCCATTCACGGTCGCGGTACCCGAAGTCGGTTGCAACATCGTGCTCAGAATCCGGAGCGCGGTCGTCTTGCCGGCTCCGTTCGGGCCGAGCAAACCATAGATCTGTCCCGGCAGAGCATCGAACGAGATCCCGTCGATGGCGACAAAGCTGCCGCGCCGGATGTCGGAATACGATTTTGTTAGCTCGCGGACGTGGATCATGATGCCTGCCAATCGCCCAGCCACGCCGCCCACCCCGCGCGGAGACTCACTCGGCGGCGATCGTGAACTCGAAGGTGGCCTGGACTTGATCAAGAGTAACCTTCCGGGCCGCTTATGAGAACCATCGATTATTCCATTCCTGCTGCGAAGGCGTGGATGGCGTCACTTTATGGCGATTGTAACGCCTGAACGACGCAGCCCACTCGGACAGCGGGGCACTTGTGATCGAACGTGAGTCCACCGCCGACTCCCTGCACGGCGCTACGACCTAGACTTGCTCAAACGCCGCTCACCCTACGCACGAAGGTGTCTCATGCCGACCTCCGCGATTGACTCCAGTCCGCTAATAGCCCAAGTTCCGCCGTTGGGCACACGCTCGCCGTTGACGGATACCCACGGTTTCTTTCCGATCGAACCGCAAACACTGGAAGCCACGGGGCTGACCCTGAGCGAGGTCGAAGGGTTGATCCTGAAGTACCTGCTCAATTGCGGTTCAGCCACCGGACGCCATATCGCGGATCAGGTCAAGCTCTCCTTCGCCGTGGTGAATCCGATTCTTTATCAGTTGAAAAGCCGGTTGCTCGTTTTGCATCGCGACGGGGCACCGATGGGCGATTACACCTATGAGCTGAGCGACAGCGGTTTGACGCGCGCTCGTCAACGTAGTGAACGCTGCACCTATTTTGGCGCGGCTCCCGTGCGATTGAGCGATTACGTCGAGAGCGTGAAGGCACAGTCGATCGAGAAGGCCAAGCCGCGTGTGCAGGACCTGAAGCGTGCTTTCAAGGACTTGCAACTTCCGCTCGCCGTGCTCAGCCAGATCGGTCAAGCGGTCAATGCCGGACGCGCGTTGTTCCTGTACGGCGCGCCGGGTAACGGCAAAACGAGCATCGCCGAGCGGGTGATCCGTGCGGTGAGCGAACACGTGTGGATTCCCCGCACGATCACAATCACCGACGAAATCATTCGGCTGTATGACCCGAGCGTTCACGATGTCGTAGCCCATGCTCCGGGAGGTGACGAGTTCGACGAGGCGCGTCGCGTCGATAAACGCTGGGTTTTGATCAAGCGTCCCACGGTGGTGACGGGCGGCGAGCTAACACTGGAAATGCTGGAATGCAACAAGAACGCCGCCACGGGGATCAATGAAGCTCCCCTGCAACTCAAGAGCAATGGCGGGGCGTTGGTCATCGACGACTTTGGTCGTCAACGGATGAGCACCGCGGCGCTGCTGAATCGCTGGATCATTCCCTTGGAGAAAGGCTTCGATTATCTGGCCTTGCCCTCGGGTCGCCACATCCAGGTGCCTTTCGCCCAGTTACTCGTCTTCTCGACCAATCTGGACCCGATTCAATTGGTTGATGAAGCGTTCCTGCGCCGGATTCCTTATAAGATCGAAGTCTTTGATCCTAGCGAGGCCGACTTTCGCGCCTTGTTTTGCCGCACGGCGACCGATCTCGGCTTCCGCTTCGACCCCCAGATCGTCGACTATCTGTTGGAGAAGCACTTTCGGCAATCCACGCGGCACCTGCGATTCTGTCATGCGCGAGACCTGTTGCATCAGGTCAAGAACCTGTGCGAGTTTCACGAGCAGGAGTTTGTCTTGACCGAGACGAACCTTGACATTGCCGTCTTCAATTACTTTGCTGGACTCTAGGCTGGCGGAACCCTCCAACACCTCCACGTCACATCCCACCCGTGGCCCATGGTGGCAGCGCGAAGAAAAGCGTAAGCTGCTCCTCAGTGCCTGTCCGAAAAGGGGCCAAACCCTTTAGAGGCGAGTCGATTTCACTGGGCTTTTGGCTTCGCCGGAGAGGGTCTGACCCCTTATTCAGGCAGGCTCTCGGTTCTCAGCAGCCACGACCTGCGGTAAGGATGTTTCATGCGTTCCAGCAAGACCCTGGCAAAACTGCGTCGCAACGAACTCGTTCGCATGAGTGCGCTTGGGCACTTTATTCCCTCGTACGTTCGCCATGCCGCTCACTTTGGGTTCGACTGCATTTGGTTGGACCTGGAACACCGTGCCATGGACGATCGCGAAGTGCAAGCGTTGTTGGCGTTTTTTCATCTGTACGACATCGATTGCCTGTTGCGTCCCCCGACATTGGAGAAAACGCGACTGTACCGGTATCTCGAAGACGGTGCCACGGGATTAATGATTCCCCATGTTTCGACACCGGAGAAGGCACTGTCGTTGGTCCAGGCCGTGCGCTTTCCGCCCCTGGGCGATCGCGGCATCGATGGAGCGGGGCTCGATAGCGACTTTCATATTCAGGGAGGCGAGGGATTTACCGAGAGCGCCAATCGTGAGACGTTCTTAATCGTCCAAATTGAGACTCCGGAGGCCGTCGAGAACGCCGACGCGATTGCCGCCATCGAGGGCATCGATGGGATGTTCGTCGGGCCTGGTGATCTCGGCATGCGTTTACAGCACGCCGATACCCAACTGACTCTCGACAAAGCCATCATGCATGTGGCTGCGGTCGCCAAGCGGCATGGAAAGGCGTGGGGTTGTCCGGCGGGCACCCTCGATCGCATGCGCGAACTGCATGCCCTAGGTGGTCGACTGCTCAATCACGGCGGCGAGTTCCTCGCCATCATGAATATGCTGCAGAACTCCGCGAAGGATTTCGATGCGGTACTCGAGACGGAGGCTTCGTAATATGGATCTGCACGGGAAAGTTGCATTGGTGACCGGTGCGGGACGCGGGATCGGACGCGGTTGTGCCTTGGAGCTGGCTCGTTGTGGCGCTGATGTGGTCATCAATGACCGGCCTGACAGCACGGATCTGTCGAATACGGCCGAGGAGATTCGCGCGCTGGGCCGAGTCTGTCACCCCATCGCCGTCGACATCTTTTCACGCGCGGGTTGCGAATCGTTGGTCGCGTCGGCCGTGCAAGCGACATCCCGCATCGACATCTTGATCAGCAATCCAGCCTACGGCCGCCGTTGTGCGTTCTTGGACTACGATCCCGTGGAATTCGAGAAAGTGCTGAACGGGACTTTGATCAGCGGCTTTCACATGAGCCAATTGGTGGCCCGTCACATGACCCAACGCGGCGACGGTGGAAAGATCGTCTTTATCTCGAGCGTCCACGCGGAGATGCCCTTCGCCCGCAGTATCGCCTACGGAGCCGCGAAGGCGGGGCTGAACCATCTGACGCGGACCATCTCTGTTGAACTATCCGCGCATCGCATCAATGTGAATGTGATCGAACCGGGTTGGATCGACACGCCGGGCGAGCGCGAAGCCTTCTCGGACGCCGTCATCGATCATCAAGGCTCGCAACTTCCTTGGGGACGATTGGGAACGCCCGAGGACATTGGCCGAGCCGCCGCGTTCCTGTCTTCGGAAGCTGCGGACTACATCACTGGGGCGGTCCTGCCCGTCGATGGTGGTTTCCGCTACAAGGACTGTCGTGAAATCGCCGACCGAACTATGGGTAGCTCCGGGCCACACGAAACCCAATCGTGAAGTCGCGATGATGTGGTTCACGACCTCGGCGCGCCGCACTTCGCAGGTGCCCGCCCGCGTCCTGGAACGATCCGCCGCGGACGACGCGCATTTGATAGTCGGCCTCACTGGAAGCATTGTCACCAAGGCTATTCCAGGATGTTGGGTCGCGATAGCGATCGTGACACCATTCGGCGGCATTGCCCAGCATGTCAAACAAACCAAAATCGTTGGGCTTGCGCAAGCCGACGCGTTGCGGTTGACTGGCGGCTTCCGGGGCACATACCGCGTAGTGGGGCAATTGCGAGGGGTCGCGACCGAAGTAATACGCGGAGGTCGAGCCGGCGCGACAGGCGTATTCCCATTCGGCCTCCGTGGGTAGTCGATATCCGCTACGCGTCAAATAGTCCGGCGCGATTCGCCAAGCCGTATCGAGGGACGTTTCCATCGCGGCGTTATCCGATGCGGACGCATCCTGTGCCGGAAGATAACACCATTGGTCCTCCGGCAAATTCGCCAGTTTGCTCAGCCAATTGCAGTAG
>JBGTHH010000403.1:0-4703 GCA_041746275.1 Pirellulaceae bacterium
TTTCTCCGAAGGCGGTTTCTCGGCGACTTCCAGGCACAGTAACTGATCTTAATTAGGCAACTTAGGGAAGGCAAGCAAATCCAAACTGACGGGGTGCGTTGTCAAGCCAAGTCCGGGAGCCGGCCGCCTTGGATACCTCAACCGCTGGGATCGACGCGATTTTCTCGTGTGGACGCGCGTCGGATCAAGTCCGGCAGATAAACCGTAGCGTGTGTCGTGGTAAGGAGTTACGCATGTGGATCGACGGTCGGAAAAACAATTACAGAACAATTACACAACGAAGACAGCTCGTAAACGGAGTCGCCTCCGATACCCGTTACAATTCGGACGAGACAGCGGAAGGCCAGCGGGATTCGACTATCTCCTTGAGATACACGCGGGCCTTGGGGATGTCGAACCATTACTGTTAGAGGATCGAACAACATGGCGATTGCACCCGATGAAACAGAGCTTGAAGCTGTTGCCCTAGCAACCGTGGGCGAGGTCGAAGAGGCGGACGAATCATTATGGCAACAAGATCGCTCGGCGGCGATTGACCAGCGGGAACACCAACTGGAACAGCAACGGCGTATTGCTGTGGGTCCGGACTATCCGGTGATCTTTTGGCTTGTATTGTTACACGTGGGTGCGTTGGCGGCACCTTTCTTCTTCAGTTGGCAGGCACTCGCCGTGGGGGCATTTTTGTATTGGTTGAACGGTTCGATCGGCGTGTGCTTGGGCTACCATCGCCTGCTCACCCACGGGGCGTTTAAGGTTCATAAGCCGACGCGTTGGTTGATCGCCTTCTTGGGAGGACTGTCGGGTGAGGGCTGTGCGATCGATTGGGTGGCGAATCATCGCAAGCATCATGCCCATAGCGATCATACCGGCGATCCGCATTCACCACGCGATGGCTCGCTCTGGGCGCACATGTGGTGGCTGGGCTGGTCGGTAAAAGGTGACGAGTACGAAGCCCACATCAAGCGTTGGGCACCCGATTTGGCCAAGGATCCGATGATGCGTTGGATCGGCTACATGTTCCTGCCGTCTCACATCGCGAGTGGCGCGTTGCTGCTGGGCGTGGGCTACTGGATGGGCGGGGCGTACATGGCGACGTCGATGCTCGTCTGGGGTCTATTCGTGCGGTTGTGCGTGGTGTTGCATGTGACCTGGTTTGTCAATTCGTGGGCTCACATGTGGGGCTATCGTACTTACGAAACGACCGACGACAGTCGCAACAATTGGCTGGTCGCTCTGCTGGCCTTCGGCGAGGGCTGGCACAACAACCACCATGCCTATCCACGGATGGCCTGCCAGGGACATAAATGGTGGGAGATCGACATGACCTATCAGGTGATCCGCCTGATGAAGTGGACCGGATTGGCCTGGGACGTCGTGGATTACAAACGGATCAGCGAGCGGAATAGTTAGTCTCCTTCAAACCCGCGATACACAACACATTTGTCACATCCCGGCTGCCCTCAACAGCCGGGATGTTGTCGTTTTGCTGAAGTCCGGGCTGGTTGCTGAGTTGCTCTCGTACCCACGTTTGATCCAGGTCACTGTGTGACGGGAACGGCTTCAAGCACACAAAACGGCCAACGACGACCGCTCCGGTAAAATGCGATCACCAGAAAGCGACGAACTAAGTGAAGCGAAGACATCAGTCGGTCGGTGGTCGGCGGTGGGGAGCGGGTAACGTCGACAGATTCGGCACCGAGGTGGCTTGCGAACCGTTCAAGGAACCGCGTCGCTGGGGGTGATGCGGATCGCTGAGCACGCGAATGACGACATACCACAAAACCAAGACCACCGCGACGACTCCGACCAGAGCCCAGCTTCCCTCGCGTTTCAGTTGAGACCCCAAATTGCGGACGGGCGCGGTCGCCAATGCGTACTTCTCCTGAACCAACACAATGATTTGGTTCCCCGTTAGCAGATCGTCGGGGTCCTCCGGTACTTCCGGCAAACGCACCCATTCGGCCGCCGGTATCCAATCACCCCGATACGCCGCGCCTTCAGGAGTTGCCGCCACCGGATCTTGATAGCGATAATTGGCATCCGATTCGATCAGTCGAAGCTGTTCTTCGTCAATGCGAAAGTGGGTGTCGGACGTCGTGTTGATTTGTTCCAGCCGATCAAAGAGCGGGTGCTGTAAGATGACGCCGTAGTTGGGGCCGGGACGTCCATCGATCAGGACGGCGAAGTGATCGGGGCGATGATTGGTCCGCAGGTAGGCAAAATCACCCAGATTCAACGTCAATGACAAGACACCTAAGATCGCGCCTTGAGGGTTGTTGTCTTGAAAGATGGGGGTCGAGACGGCTACTTTCCAGATATCGGTCGTCGTGGATTGAAACGCGGCCGAGAAGTGCGTGCTCGTAATCGGCTCCACAGCATGGCTCTCAAGCTGATTCTGCCAATCGAGATGGCTGTCGCATAAATCGGCGGGTCCGCCGTGGAAGTAGGTGCGGTAGGAATAATTCCAGCCCGTCGATCGGTTGACGGTCTGACGACTGTCATAGGCTCCCGCGAGATGCCGGCCGTTTTGATCCACGATAAACAAGCTCGCGAGCTTGAGTTCCCGCGGATCTTCCCGAAGACGCTGATGGTAGTCATCGACTCGCTGCTGAAGATAGTCCTCCAGCCGCTGACGTTGTGGATCGGCGAGAAACTCGGGTCGCAAGCGTTGAATACTCGCCGCGGTGTGACTGGAATCATTCAAGGTCTTCAGAATGTCGGACTCGATCAGCGGCGCGAGTAATTGGTGCAGGCCATCGCTCGACGCTTCCGTACTGGCCACGCGAAAGTAGCGGCGAATCTCGCCTTCGATCGAGCTCGCGGCGAACTTCGCGGCGAAATCGTTACTCTCTTTCGCGCGGAGCGTAACGAATGTCTCGGACTCGCGCATCGCCTCGTCATAACCGCGCAAGCCAAACAACATCATGATCACAAACAGCAGGATCGGTCCCACAAAGCCCAAGAACATCAGCGGCCGCCGCAACCGCGCCTCGGCGCGTTCATCCAAGGCGTCGATCACGGCCTGCACATTGGCAAAGCGACGTTCTGGGTCCACGGCTAAACAGCGATCCACGATCTCCGTCAGTGCTCGGTCGATACGCGGAACGCGCCGATGTTCGGTCGGTGTGGGCGACGTACGAATTAAACGTTGATAGCGATGCAGCCGAGTGATCAGATCATCGTTGGCGTCGAGTCCTTGCGAGGTGCCCGGCTGCCGGAACGGCGGTTCTCCCGTGAGCATACAGTACAGAATCGCCCCGAGGGCATAGACGTCCCAGCGCGCGTCCGGCATCGCCTTCAAATCGGCTTGTTCGGGTGCCATGTAAAACAGCGTGCCCAGGGACGGCGATTGTTCGTGCGATAGACGCGATTGTCCAAAGTCTGCGAGCCGTGGTCGATGGTCTTGGTCCAACAGGATGTTGGCCGGCTTCAAATCGCAATGCAACACGCCCTTTCCGTGCGCGTGCAGAAGGCCGATCGAGACGTCGGTGAAAATTTCCACCGCCTCACCCACACTTAGCGGCCCCGCGCGACGCAGCAAGTCCTCGAGCGATCCGTTCTCGATGTACTCCATCACATAATAGGGAGGATCGGAGTCCCAACCCACATCCAGTAGCTGCACGACGTAGCGATCCGCCGACAGGTAGACTAGTTTTTCCACTTCGCGCGACAGCGACGTCCAATCGACCCCGCGGCGATGCGTGAAGAACTTGATGGCGGCCGGTCGTCCCGTCTTGAGATCGACGCCAACCCATACTTCCCCATAGGCACCTCGACCGAGCAATCGCTGCGCGTCGAAATTAGGCAAGTCGACAGGGGGCCGCGCAGACTTTAGACTCAGCTCGCGGGCGTGTTGTTCTTCATCACTAGACTGATGTTGCGTGCGATCCGTGGTCATGATCTCGTTATCGTATCACTGGTGGGGATGGCTGGGGAGGCTCGCAATGTGCAAAGTCCGTCTGCTGTGGTTCCTCGTTGTCTCGGCAGGGTGGACAGCCACCGCGTTAGCCCAGGAATCGCCCGCTGGGGAGCTGGATGGCCGCGCGGGGCGCGATCTGCTACTGCGGAATTTTCGGCCGCAGTCCATGTTGAAAGTCCCGCGGACCGATCTCCCTCATGCCAAGTTTCCGGTGGTCGACGTGCATACCCACTTTCGCCATCGCCTGCGGCATTCGCCCGAGCAGTTGGCCGCGTTTGTGAAAGTGATGGATCGCAATCGGATCGCCGTGTGCGTCAGTTTGGACGGTGAACTGGGCGACAGCTTTCGCGAGCACGCACAATATCTCTGGACGCATTATCCCCATCGCTTCATGATCTTCGCGAATATCGATTGGCGTGGCGATGGAGTCGAGGACGATCCCGCGACCTGGGCGTGCCATCGCGACGATTTCGCCGCGCGAACGATCGAGCGACTGGCGGAGGCCCACCAGCTTGGGGCCTGCGGCTTAAAGTTGTTCAAGCAGTTTGGGCTGGGCTATCGCAACCCCGATGGCTCACTCATGCGGATCGACGACGAACGGTGGGATCCGATCTGGAGAGCCTGCGGGGAGCTAGGCTTGCCGATCCTCATTCACACTGCGGATCCAGCCGCTTTCTTCTTGGAGATCGACGAGAGAAATGAACGCTGGGAGGAGTTGCATCGTCGCCCCAATTGGAGTTTTCCAGCCGACAAATTTCCGCAGCGCGAGGCTTTACTAGCGGCG
>JBGTHH010000404.1:0-3208 GCA_041746275.1 Pirellulaceae bacterium
CGCTCCAGCGGGTCACGCGAGTTGGCTAGCAGATGTCGACCGCCAAGCTGCTCGGCGATTCCAGCTCCCCCGGCGCGCAACTGCATCGTCTTGTAAAGACTGCCCAAGGTGATAATCGCGATCGTGCCGCCCGCCACCAGCAGCAGGATGTCCGGTTGCCACCAGCGATAGCCGGCTGACGCATCGCCCGCATTCGATGTGGTGAAAGCCAGAGCCACCACTGCCACGACATATAGCGTCAGAATCATCAACGCCACGGCGATGAAGAAGTAGAACACGAGAAGGCCCGTCTTACGGCGAGCCGCTTCTTGACTGCTAAAAAAGTCCATCAGCGAGGCGTTCCCCAAGTTCGTAAAACAGCGGTCAGACTTGCGTTAGCGTCCTTGGCAGCCTATCCCAACTCTTAGTTGAGCCGAAATCAGAATTTGACTTGAGGTGCTTCGCGTTCCTTCTCGACGTCGATCTCGAACAGTTCGGCACTGCCGAAACCGAGCATGCCGGCCAACAGCACGGCCGGAAACTGCTCGCGCTTCGTGTTGTACGCCATCACTGCGTCGTTATATCCTTGGCGCGCAAAGGCAACTTTATTTTCGGTCGAGGTCAACTCCTCCTGAATGTTCAGCATGTTCTCGTTGGCCTTCAGATCGGGATACGATTCGGCCAGCGCGAACAAGCGTCCGATCGCGCCACCTAACTGGCCTTCGGCACTGGCCAAGCCCTTCATCGCCGCCGGATCGCCCGGATTCGCGACCGCCTTTTCTTCGGCCTTGAAAGCCATGTTGCGGGCTTGAATGACGGCTTCAAACGTTTCCTTTTCGTGCTTCATGTAGCCCTTGGCGGTCTCGACCAGATTCGGAATCAAGTCGTAGCGGCGTTTTAGTTGCACGTCGATTTGAGCAAAGGCGTTCTTGTAGCGGTTGCGAAGCGAGACCAAGCCGTTGTAGATGGCGATGCAGATCAGCGCCACGAACACAACCAAGCCGACGATCCCGCCCAGGACGATAAGTATTGCGCTTAGCATGAAAGTGCTCCGAGGTGCAGTTGAGAATCTGTATGAACATAGATTGCAGTCCGGACAAACGCCTGACATGCCAAGCCACGCCCATGATTCGTCCGCCATCATAGGATATTGCGAGGGTCTGAACATCATACGACTCGGCAAGGACTCGCCGGATGTCTCGTTCGAGCGATCGCAGATCAGGGACCGACAAGTTCATAGAGCCCGCGACCAAAATGTTTGAGCTTCCCTTGCCTAACCAACTCGTCCCAAATCTCGCTGCGAAACTGGTCGGGTGGGCGGATGGCGACAACTCCCGATTGGCCGCCACCCGACATGGGACCATGCCCAATCCGCGACTCGTCGTCGAGTCGAGTGAGCTTGAGACGCTTGCGAAACGCTTTGAGGGCCAATCGCAGCTCCTCCTTCGACGGAGGTTCAGGGGATGTTTCCACAGTTGACTCGGACATGGCATGTTCCTCGTGAGTGACTCACCAGCAACGATAACACCTTCCGCGGGAGGATTCGAGTGGTCACGGCGACACTACGCGAGCCCAGTTGTTATCGCCATCGTGTGCTTTGCGTTTGTCACTGGTTGAAATCCGTGGTAACTTTGGAACCATGAGCTACGAAACGTTGAAAGAACTGCTGGATCGATGGCCGTTCGTGCCGTTTGAAATCCGCCTCACCAACGGTGAGAAAAACGAGGTACGCCACCCCGAAATGGCACTGCTGTTGAAGTCTCGCATCGTCATTGGCGATGCGAAAAACGATCGCATGACGATTTGTGGGCTGATCCACATCAACAGCATCGAAACCTTGCAAACAGCGTAAACCATCGACGCTCCCGGCTATTCCAGGCGTGCCGTTTCAGTGACTCGCTGCCACACCACCTTGACCACGCTGGGTGACCGACCGAGAATCGAAGTTTCCTCTAGGTCCGAGCAAACCATCATGAGCACCTCGCCCCCCCGCGTTGGCCGAGCTGAGGCTAACGTCCCCAACGAGTCAGGCCGCTTCGGTGATTTTGGTGGGCGGTATGTCCCCGAAACCTTGACGCGCGCGCTGGACGAACTGGCGAGCGAGTATCACAAGGCCAAGCACGATCCCACGTTTCAAGCGGAGCTGGACGATCTGCTACACAACTATGTCGGTCGCCCGTCGCCCTTGTATCACGCTCGCCGGTTGAGCGAGGTTTGTGGTGGTGCCCAGATCTGGCTGAAACGCGAGGATCTGAATCACACGGGTGCTCACAAAATCAACAACACGCTGGGCCAAGCGCTGCTGACTTTGCGCATGGGCAAGACGCGCGTCATCGCCGAGACCGGTGCCGGACAACATGGCGTGGCCACGGCGACCGCCTGTGCCCGATTCGGCTTGCCCTGCGTGGTGTATATGGGAGCCGAGGACATTCGACGCCAGGCCCCGAATGTGTTCAGCATGAAGTTGCTCGGAGCCGAAGTGCGGCCGGTCGAGAGTGGCTCGCGAACCCTACGTGACGCGATCAACGAGGCCATGCGGGACTGGATGTCGAGCGTCGAGAATACGCATTACATCATCGGCAGTGTCGTCGGCCCACATCCCTTTCCGATGATCGTCCGCGACTTCCAGTCGGTGATCGGCAGTGAAGCTCGCGCTCAATCGTTGGAGAGAATCGGGCGTTTACCCGACTTGGTCGTCGCTTGTGTCGGTGGCGGCAGCAATGCGGCGGGCATGTTTTATCCGTTTGTCGAGGACGATGCTGTCGAATTGGTGGGAGTCGAGGCGGGGGGCCGCGGCTCTCAACCGGGAGATCACGCTTCGCCCTTGAGCTTCGGGCAGCCCGGCATCCTGCACGGCAGCTTCAGCTACGTCATGCAGGACGAGGATGGCCAGACTTGCGATGTGCATTCCATGTCCGCAGGCTTGGACTACCCTGGGGTCGGGCCGGAGCACAGTTATTGGAAGGATACTGGACGAGTGCGGTACACCAACTGCCGCGACGACGACGCCTTGCGCGGCTTCGACGCTCTCGCGAAATACGAAGGCATCTTGCCAGCCCTCGAGAGTTCCCATGCGATCGCCAAAGCGATGGAGTTGGCGGCCGTGCGTCCTCCGAACGACGTCGTGTTCGTCTGCTTGTCCGGCCGCGGGGACAAGGATGCCGGCGAGATCGCACGGTTGAAGGGGTAGTGTTTTGTCTCTCGGTCCTTCCGCAGCAGAACGCTCGCT
>JBGTHH010000405.1:0-6410 GCA_041746275.1 Pirellulaceae bacterium
CGATGTCCGCAGCGATGGCGCGGAGGATCTGCTGCGTGTCGGAGAACAGGCGACCGCGGTTACCGCAGACCGTCGGAATCCCAGCCATGGCGGTGCCGAGTCGATCCATGGCTTGGGCTTCGGGGCGATGGTGGTCCCAATTCACATCCGTCATGCCGTGGCGCATGACCAAGTCCGCGAGCTTGGCGTTGTCGGTGTGCAGCATCGCGATGCGCCGCGCGCGAGTTTGGCTCACGCGGCGCTCGCCCACCAGCAGGTACAGTGAAGCCCCCACAAACGGCAAGATCGAGACGAGGAACAGCCACGCGAGCGCGACGCCCGTGGCAGGCCGCTGCATGATCACTCGTACCGAAATCACGACCACGATGAGAGCGTGGGAGATGCTCAACAGCGTCGAGGTTTGCAAGAGCACTTGGATAAGTGGCACCAGACATTCGCCTTAATCAAGAGAAAGTTGGGCCACGAATTCGGCGATCAGCGGCAGATGATCCGAGGCGGCGCGTGCCTCTTGGATGTGTCCGGCAAAGGATGTGATCAACTCCAGTCCGCCGCGAAAATAGATCCGGTCCAACGGTCGCATCGGCATCATGGCCGGAAACGTCTTCACATTCCCGACGGCTGGCGTGAAACCTTGCGGTTCGAGCAGTTTGCGACCCAGGGTGCCCCACACGTCGTTGTAGTCGCCACCCACAATCGAGGGCGTGTCGTGATGCATGTGCGCGATCTTGTCGTGGGCGAGGAAGCGTCGCAATTGCATCACGCGTTCGAAGCTCGCCAAGCCCAGATGAAAGTTGGTGACCCACAACGTGCGGGTATGGTTGCCGCTCCGGAGCCGACAACGAGCGACCAAGGCTCGGCGCCGCTTCTTCAGCGGTATCGTCAAGTCAATGTCATGCACTTCCAGAAGCGGGAAGCGGCTGAGGATGGCATTGCCATACGCTCCCTGACGAAGCTTCACATTCGCTTGAAAGGCCTGATGCTCGTACCCCAACGCCTCGGCCAAATACTTCACTTGGCAATGGTGTCGCGATCGCGCGGCTCCATCGTCGACTTCCTGCAGCAAGACGATGTCGGGTTGATAATGAGCGATCGTGTTTACGATGCGCTCGGGACGATAGCGACGGTCCACGCCGCCTATCCCTTTATGGATGTTGTACGTCATGACGCGGAAGTGCAGCGGCGACGCTGAGTCGTCCTGGTTCGTGACGTCCCGAGATTGCTGATTCATGATCGCAACGGTATTCGCAAGGTGCGGCGCGGACACGGTCAGGCGAAAGGATACGACGCCATGCTCACAAGAGCAAGAATTCCTTGAATTCACCCCGCATGCAATGGTTGGACGCCATCGAAGTCGAATAGGCACCGGCGTTGATCAAGGCTAAGCAGTCGCCCTCGCGCAATTCCGCCATCGCCACATCCGCGTACCAAACATCCAACGCTTCGTTGATGTTACCAACAATCGTCACCACCTGGGGTTGGCCCTCGCGACGTATGGCTGGCACCGGGTGAAACGGCAGTCCATACATGGCCGGTTCGACGGCGAGATTGAAACCGGCGTCCACACCAACAAACCGCGTATCGCGTTTCCGCTCGACGGTGTTCACGGTCAGCAGCAACAATCCGGCATCTTTGACAATGTAGTCACCCGGCTCGATCCGCAGGGACCAGGGAGTCGACAGGAAGTGCTTGGCCAGGATACCAGCCCAGCGTGCGAGGTCCAGCGGTTCGTCGGACTCGACATGAGGCACGCCTAAACCGCCACCAACATTAACCGTCGTCACCGTTTCCACTTGGCGGATGAACCACAGACACTCTTCGATGATCGTCTCCCACAGGCTGAGTTGCGGCGTTAAGTAACCACAACCGGTATGGAAGTGAATCGTATCGACCGTCAAATCGTACTGTCGAGCGACGGCCAGCGCGTCCGCGAATTGTTCCCGGTAAATGCCAAACTTGGTGGTCTGGGCACCGCTGTACTGTAGTTTGTCGTTCTGGGACCGGCCGATCCCCCGCGCCGGATTGATTCGCAAGCCGATGTTGCGCCCCGAACCCAGCTCGCCCCAGCGCCGGATGGCCGCGATCGAATCGCAATTCATCGTCAGGCCCTGGATTCGCGACAAACGTTGGACGTCCCGCACCGACAGGCTGTTGGCGGTGAAGGAGACTTCATCCGCACGAAATCCGCAACTGAGTGCCAATTCGACTTCGTTGGGGGAACAGGCATCGATCCCGACCAATTGCGAATGCTTCAGATGCGTGAGCAGCGGCGCGAACCGATTCGCCTTCATCGCATAGTGAATGCGAAAGCGATCGCGGAAGCCAGCGGAATCGAGCGCGGTGCGCAAACGCACCACGTTATCGAGCACGCGCTGACCGTGGTAAAAAAACGCCGGCGTTCCCACTTCGTCGGCCAGTGCCTGCACGCGCCGACCGGCAAACTGCAAACTCCGGTCGTCAAAGCACAAGTCTTCCCGCGACCACCAATCACCGAGGGAATGGGCTTCGCTCATTCGGCGGCATTTCCGATCGAGATCAGCGTTTGATACCGCGGATTCGTTTCGTCGATCGCTTCGTTGCGGCCTGTGATCCAGCGACGACATTGGGGAGCGCCGCAGTAGCACGGGAACTGTTTGAACAGCCGATCCTCGGTTTGAGCGTAGTCCATTTGCAGGAAATCGCCGGGCCGAATGGGTGCCGCCGCGTAGACGAGCCCCTGCCGCATGTCGAGCGAGACGTTAGGCGCACAGGAATGCAGGAAGTATCCCGCAAAGTACAAATCGTTGAGATGCACGCCCGGTGCAATCTGCAGGCTGTGCTGTGTCATTTCATAAATGACGTCACCCGTGATCGCGGCGACCAGATCTCCAGGCTCGAAGGATCGGTAGCACACGACACCGAAACCACTGAGATCATCCTTTTGAACGACGGCAAAATCTTGAGACTGCGGAAAATGTGGGTTGGTGCCAAAACACGCTGGGTACATCTACTCGCGGTCTCCTGGAGATTTAGTGGCAAGTGAATTTCGCGACGCAAGATAACCGGAAGTAGGCCAGTTGTGGAAGTGGGCAATCGGCCAGTCCCCAACGACCGTGCTCTGTAGCCTCTCTATAGCTCGTATATTGTCTAGGCGTTGGGATTTGTGACTCATTCTCGCTAGCACACAACCGGCAGGACGGAACGGACGCAAAACCTATGGCTGCATGGTATTAGATATCCTGTCCTTCCGATTAGTTCCCCAGGATCAACCGTTGCTCGATGACCCGCAGGATGCCACGAGCCACCTGTTCCTTGGTTCCTTGGAGGCTCTCTAGGACGGCACCGTCGGGAGCGATGATCTCGACCGCGTTTTCCAGTGCATCCATCGCCTCAGGACCGTTCAGCACCATCAGGTCGCAACTCTTTCGTTCCAGCTTGGCCAGCGCCCGGTAGCGCTGATCTTCCGTCTCCAATGCGAAACCCACCATCCACTGGCCCGCGCGTCGCTGGTGTCCCAGCGTGGCGACCACATCGGGCGTCTCGATGAGTTGCAGGGTGAGCGGTTCGCCGGTCTTGGACATCTTCTGCGAGGCGACGCGCTGTGGACGGTAATCGCACGGTGCCGCTGCGGCAATCAAGCCGTCGCATTCGGGAAACCAGCGCTGACCCGCCTCGAGTAGGTCCTCGGTCGAGATGATGGGAACGATCTGTGCGGCGGCGGGATATTCGACGGTGACCGGTCCGCTGATGATCACAACGTCGTGGCCCAGCTCGAGCGCCGTTTCGGCAAGTGCTTTTCCCATCCGTCCACTGGAGCCATTCGTCAGGTAACGTACGGGATCGAGATACTGTCGCGTGGGGCCGGAGGTGATCAGGATGCGCGCCATAGAGTGGTTGCCCGTCGACCTCGCAAAGATTGCCGCTCGTTGGGAGCCTGTCCGAAAAGGGGTCAGACCCTTTTGAATCGAGTCGATTTCACTCGGTTTTTGACCTTGCCGGAGAGGGTCAGTCCCCTTTTCGGCCAGGCTCTAATCTAATTCACTCTGAATCGCCGCCATGATCCGTTCGGGTGCCGCCATGCGACCCGCGCCGATTTTACGGCAACTGAGCCAACCTTCGTCGGGATCGACCATGACCACGCCGTCCGACCGCAGTTGTTGCACATTGCGTTGAACGGCGGGCTTCGCCCACATGTCACAGTTCATCGCCGGAGCGACAAGAACTTTACCAGGAAACGCCAAGTACATCGTCGAGAGCAGGTCGTCGGCTAACCCCTGCGCGGCCTTGGCCAGGAAGTTCGCCGTGGCGGGCGCGACGCAGAACAACTCGGCCCGCTCCGCGAGAACGATATGGGCACCCAACGGATAATGCACCTCGTCGAAGGTCTCGGTCGCCACCGGTCGCCCCGTCAACGTCACGAAAGTCGCTCGACCGACGAACTGTTGGGCGGCTTGGGTCATCACGACCGAAACACCATAACCGGCTTGCACCAGTTGGCTGACCAAAGCCGCCGTCTTGTAAGCCGCGATCCCTCCCGAGACGCCGACGAGGATTTCGCGGCCGCTCATAGGTTCAGCGGATTGATGTCCGGGCCGGAGCTGCCTTCCTGCAAGTCGCCAGTGATCTTCACTTCGTGGCTCGTGTCGAGAAAGATCTTGTCCTGAATGATCTCTTGGAGGACGATTTCCATCTTGCTGCCATTCTCGATCACCACCAACGGTCGACTGCCGGCATTGAGTTGCACCAACCGCTTCTGAATTAAGGTCGACAACTTAAAGCGGCCACCCACCTTATTGACAATCGCTTCTTCCTTCAAATCTTCCAGCATCTTATTCTCCGGTCGTTAGTATTTGGCAGATCTCTGAGACAGCTTGTTCGATCGTCTCGTTAATGACATCGTGTTTGTACTGGTGCTTGCAATCCATTTCCCGTCGCGCGATTTCCAGCCGACGTTGGATCGACGCCTCGGACTCGGTCCCGCGATCGCGCAACCGGCGTTCCAATTCCTCGGGCTCACGCGGATGAAGGAAGATGGAAATCGCTTCGGGATGGGTCTCCAGGACCATCAAAGCACCTTCCACATCAATCTCTAAAATTACCCACTTTCCCTGTGCCAGACCAGACGCCACGGCGGTTCGGGGAGTCCCGTAGTAGTCGCCGCGCCCATAAACCTCCTTCCATTCCAGGAACTCGTGGTTGTCGCGACGTCGCTCGAATTCCTCTTTGGAGATGAAGTGATAGTCGATTCCATCGCGTTCTCCGGGACGCGGGGGGCGCGTCGTGGCCGAAACGCTCAATTCCAAGGGCAGCGGGCATTCCCGCAGCACGCGCTTCAGCACCGTCGATTTCCCGGCACCCGAAGGACCGGAAATGATCACCAATTTGCCAGGTTGCTGCGCTACCATGCTACTCGACGTTCTGAATCATCTCGCGAATTCGTTCGATCGCCCCTTTGATCTCGATCACGTGCCGACCGATCTCGGCGTCATTGGCCTTCGAGCCTATGGTGTTGGTCTCCCGAAACATTTCCTGCGTGATGAATTCGAGCTTGCGGCCGCTGCTCTCCTCCAAGCGGGTCACACTCTCAAACTGTTCGAGGTGGCTGCGCAAGCGAACAATCTCCTCGGCCACGTCGCTCCGTTCCGCGAACAGCCCCACCTCACGAATGATATCCGTCGGATCAAGCTGAACCTCGTATTCCGCCAGCAATTTGTTCAGGCGGTCCGATAAACGATCGCGATAACCACCGACCACCAGCGGTGCGCGCGACGCGATGCACTCCAAATTGAGTGTTATCGACTGGCACTGCCCCCGCATGTCCGCGGCCATCGCCGCTCCTTCATCGGTTCGCATCTTGGTCAAACCGTCGAGTGCCTGTGTTAACGCCTCCAGGATGGTTGGCCATTCCGATTCGCTATCGAGGTCGCGACGCGCCACGCGATCATCCACGACACCCGGCAGCGCCAGCAGCGACTCGAGCGTGACTTTGGACTCAAGTCCCAGGCGTTGGGCGACGCTCGTCAGTTGCTGTTGGTAGCTGGCCAATGCGGTTTCATTGAGTCGATAATCGGCGCTGGTTCGCTCGCGTTCGATGCGTAAATCCAGTTGCACGGTGCCACGCCGAACGTAGCGCCGGACAACTTCATCAATACGCGGCTCCAATCCTCCATAGCCCTCGCTGCCGCGCATGGCCAGCTTGTAGTAGCGGCTGTTCACCGTGCGCACTTCGACCCCCACTGCGACGCCATCCTGAGTCACATGGGCCGACCCTTGGCCGGTCATGCTGAGCAACAAAGTCGCGTCCTTTCACATACCGGGAGGGAGATCAAGCTCGTGAGTTTCTTCACCGATGCCAGACGTCAATCTATTCTTCCTTCTCCGCGTCGGTCGGTGGAGCTTCGGTTGATGCAGCCGGTGAAGTTTCGTTTGATCCA
>JBGTHH010000406.1:0-9208 GCA_041746275.1 Pirellulaceae bacterium
TATGGCGTGGTCGACGTCAGTGATCCGCCCTGCAAGGACAACGAATACTGGACGCAACACATCATCGTCCAGGGCAAGCGGATCATCATCAAGATCAACGATCAGACCGTCGTGGATTACACCGAGCCCGACAATAAGGAAGCCGCATCGAACGAATTCGAACGGCGACTGGGCAGCGGCACGTTTGCTTTCCAAGCCCACGACCCCGAGAGCGTCGCGTACTTCAAAAACGTCCGCGTGAAACGACTGCCATAGCTTGGCTATGAGTCGATATAGGCGACGATGGAAACCGGCTCAGGGGTCTCCTGGCCGCTGGACTTCAATTCCGCCAAGTGCTGTTTCATCGCCTCGCCGATGAGCGCCTTGGCTTCCGCCAGCGACCCACCCACGACCACACAACCAGGCAGATCGGGCACGTAGGCCCCGAAGCTGGTTTCCGACTTCTCAAAAACTACCGCGTAGCGCATCAAACCTCCTCGTCGATCTGGACGTACCGCATGAGAGTTCGTAAAACTCCCGGCGGCACGCGCATGTCGAGTCGTCCGGATAACGTGACCGTGCCGGTTTTGGAGTCATGCTGAAACTGTCGCCAGCTTTCGTCGCACTTGCGTTGACGCCAGCCACCCGACTCCAATAACTGGATCACTTCTTCCACGGTCACCAGTGATGCACCTTCTCGTTCCAATGCCTGAGATGCCCTGAAGTATCCTTCCCCGTGTGGCACGGGTCAATAGTATTCCACCATCGAATCGGGTCTCGCGCCCCCCTGAACCTCGGGCCGCTACCGACTGTCCGATGTGGGCCAGAACCAGTAGAATCGGCTGTTTCTCCGACCCGCACGAGCCCTTGGCCGCTGATGTCCGCACGCCGCATCCTTGTTACCGCCGCACTCCCCTATGCCAATGGGCCGATCCATATCGGGCACTTGGTCGAGTACATTCAGACCGATATTTGGGTCCGCTTTCAGAAGTTGCGCGGTCATCGCTGCATCTTCCTGTGTGCCGACGATACGCATGGCACGGCGATCATGATTCGAGCTCGCCAGGAAGGTCGGAGCGAAGAGGCCTTGATCGCCGAGACCAAGATCGCGCACGAGCGTGATTTCGCGGGCTTCGACGTGGCCTTTGATAACTATGGCAGCACGAATAGTCCCGAAAATCGGCGGCTGTGCGGCGAGGTCTGGCAGTCAATCCGACAAGCGGGCTTGGTGAAGGAAAAGGATGTCCAGCAGCTTTTCGATACGCGGGAAGGCGTCTTCCTCGCGGATCGTTTTGTGCGCGGCACGTGCCCGAATCCCGCTTGTCGAGCGACCGACCAACCGGGAGACAACTGTAGCAAGTGTGGTTCGACCTACACGCCTGCCGAATTGATCGATCCGGTCAGCACCTTGTCGGGGACCACGCCAGAGGTCCGCACCGCTCAGCACTTGTTTATCGAGTTGGAGCAGCTTCACGACTTTCTCGCGGACTGGACGCGTCGCGACGAGCATTTGCAGCCGGAGGTGCTCAACTACCTGATCGGCCACTTCCTGGGCGACGCGAATTCGCCGGAAGGTCGCAAGACGCTGAAGGATTGGGACATCTCGCGGCCCGCGCCGTACTTTGGCTTCGAGATCCCCGATAGCCCTGGTAATTTCTGGTATGTCTGGTTCGACGCCCCGATTGGCTACATGGCCTCGACGCTGCAATGGTGCGAGCGGCACGGAGAGGACTTCGATACGTGGTGGCGCGATCCCGCGACCGAAATCCATCACTTCATCGGCAAGGACATTACCTACTTCCATACGTTGTTCTGGCCGGGCATGTTGCAGTCCGCGGGCTTTAACTTGCCCTCGAAGGTTCACATCCACGGCTTCCTCACCGTGGATGGCGAGAAGATGTCCAAGAGCAAGGGGACCTTCGTCAAGGCGGAGACGTACCTGAAGCATTTGGATCCCTCGTTCCTGCGCTACTACTACGCCTCGAAGTTGGGCTCGCGACTGGACGACATCGATATGAATCTCGATGAGTTCGCCGCCAAGATCGATGCCGACTTGGTCGGAAAAGTTGTCAACCTCGCCAGCCGCTGTGCCAAGTTCGTGGCGGAGACCGGCTTGTCGGCCACTTATCCCGACGATGGCGGTCTGTTCGCGTACGGAGCCGCCCAAGGAGACGAGATCGCCGCCGCTTACGAACAGTGCGATTACAATCGCGCGATGCGTTTGATCTTGGAGCTGGCCGACCGAGCGAATCCCTTTATCGAAACTGCCGCTCCGTGGAACCTCAAAAAGGATCCCGAGCAGCGTCAGCGGCTTCAGGATGTCTGTTCCATCGGGTTGAATTTGTTTCGGCAGATCATCGTTTATCTGGCTCCCGTTTTGCCTCGCATCGCGGCGGAAACGGGCGAGCTATTGGGTCGACCGATCGCGCATTGGGATGAAGCGAAAACACCGTTGGTCGGCACTCCCGTGGGCAAGTTCAAGCACATGATTCAACGCGTCGATCGAAAGGATCTCGCAGCCATGATCGAAGAAAGTAAAGAAACGGAAGTCGCCTCGCAGCCTGCTCCCGTTTATCAAGATAGCGCCGAGCCGCTGAACGCCGAACCGCTGGCCGAGCAATGCTCGATCGAGGACTTTGTGAAGGTCGATCTGCGGATCGCGCGCGTGCTGGCGGCGGAAGATGTTCCTGAAGCGAACAAACTGCTGAAGCTGACTTTGAGCTTGGGTGGCGATGTGACCCGCACGGTCTTTGCCGGCATCAAGGAAGCGTATCAGCCCGCCGAACTCGTCGGACGATTGGTCGTCTGCTGTGCCAACTTGGCTCCGCGCAAGATGAAGTTTGGACTCAGCGAGGGCATGATCCTAGCGAGCGGACCCGGCAAGGCCGATGTGTTCTTGCTGGGTGTCGACGACGGGGGACTGCCTGGGCAACGCGTGCATTGAGCCAATGGCGGGCGACGGTGCGGGCATGGAATCATCGCCGGACTTCACCGTGAGCAAGCTTGTCGCCGCTCCCAGCACGTTCCGACCGATGCTCGCGCTGGCTTTGCCCGTGTTGGCCGAAGAGTCGCTGACGGTCTTGGTTGGCTATACGGATTGGTGGCTGGCCGGGCATTTCCTGGTTGGTACCGAATACAAGGCGGCCATGGGTCTGATGGCCTATGTGATGTGGCTGTTGCCCACGATCTTCTCAGCGGTGGCGATCGGTGCCACCGCGATGATATCACGATTCGTCGGCAGTGGTGATCGCGCCGCCGTCACTCGTGTCGCGCATCAAGCCATCGTGCTCGGCTTGCTGCTGACCTTCTGCGGTGGCATCGCCGTGGCCCTGGGCGGCGAGTCCTTGATTCGTCTCATGCAACTGGAAGGTCCGGCCGCGGCCCTGTCGTTACGTTATCTCTGGATCGTCGCGCCCGTGCTGCCATTGATCATGTTCGAGCAAGTCGGCGTGGCCTGCCTGCGCGGAGCCGGCGACACGTTGAGCGGCTTCTATGTCAAATCGATCGTCAACGTGGTGAATGTCACGGTCAGCAGCCTGCTGGTGATTGGGCCAGGCTGGGTGCCTCGCTTAGGCTGGGAGGGCTTGGCGATCGGCACGGCCTGCGGGCATGGAGTCGGTGGCTTGTTGGTCTGGGGACTGTTGATCCGCGGACGAGCCGGTTTGCGTTTACACATCGCGGGTTTTCGACCCGACATCGACTTGATCAAACGCCTCGCGAGAATTGGCCTGCCAGGTGGTCTCGACACGTTAGCGCTGCTCGGCTGTCACTTCACCTATCTGGCCATCATCAATAGTTTGGGAGTCGCGGCCGCCGCGGCGCATGGGCTGGGTGTGCAAATCGAAGCGCTTGCTTATCTGCCCTGTTTCGCGTTTCATGTGGCGGCATCCACGATGACCGGGCAGTTGCTGGGTGCGGGCCAGCCGCAGCGCGCCGCGCGCAGTGCCTGGGAAGCCTGTGGAACGGGCGTCGGTTTATTGACCTGCGCGGCGCTGGTGTTCTACTTCGCGGGTGGGTTCTTGGCGGGTTTCTTCACCGGAGATACACACGATCCGACAGCACAAGCCACCGCGAAACTGTTGAAGATTGTGGCTTTCTCCACGCCGCCCCTCGCCGTATTGATGGTGCTGACCGGAGCCCTGCGCGGGGCGGGCGATACGCGATTTCCCATGATCTTCACGTTTGTGGGTTTGATCGGTGTGCGCTTGCCTTTGGCCAGCTTGCTCGCCTGGGAATCGTTTACTGTCCCGTGGCTGGATGTCACACTGACGGGCTTCGGTCTGGGAGTGGCCGGTGCGTGGTGGGCCATGGTCATTGATGTCAACCTGCGCGCCCTGCTCATCCTTGGCCGCTTCGTGTATGGGCGTTGGAAGACGCTGACCGTGTGATGCCATTCCCGATTGGACGTCCGCGTCGCGACATGAGATCATAGGTGCCAACTGAAAACGGGGTCTGACCCTCTCCGGCGAGGCCAAAAAAGCCAGTGAAATTGACTCGCTTCCAAAGGGTCTGACCCCGTTTTCGGACAGGCTCTAAGTTCCAACCGCTTTCACACGTACTGGGAGTTCATTGATGAGTTCGCTGCCGCCACTGTGGTCTCGATACCCGATTCATTTTCAATTGATCGTTGTCGCCTTCTATTTACTCTTGCCCGTCAAGGCCGCAGCCGCCGAGCTTCCGGCACCAACTCCGGTTCAACCATCGCGCGCCAACGGTGGTATGGTTGTCTCGGATAGCGCGCTCGCGAGCCAGATTGGACGCGATGTGTTGGCCGACGGAGGCAATGCGGTCGATGCGGCGATTGCCACCGCCTTCGCGCTCGCCGTGACGTGGCCCGAGGCCGGGAACATCGGCGGTGGCGGCTTCATGATGATCCACCCCGTGGATGGCAAGCCACCGATTTGTGTCGATTACCGCGAACGAGCTCCGGCGGCCGCGACCGAGGACATGTTCGCCACCGATTCCAGTCGTCACGCTGGTAAAGCCGCCGGAGTTCCTGGAACCGTCCGGGGCCTGGCACTCGCCCACGAACAATATGGGCAGCTCGCCTGGAAGCGGCTGGTCACGCCGGCGGCTGAACTGGCGGATAAGGGCTTTGTAGTGAACGAGTGGTTGGCGTATTCGCTCAATCAAGTGTTGAGTTCCGCGGAGGTCGTGAAGAACGATCGCTTTGCCGAACTGCGACGCGTCTACGGCCATCCTGAAGCTAGACCATGGCTGGCCGGAGAGACGTTGGTTCTGCCCGATCTCGCTCGGACCTTGCGAAAGATCGCGGACGATGGAGCCGACGCGTTCTATCGCGGCGAGATTACCGATCAGTTGGTGGCGGAGATGCGACGCGGCAACGGCATCATCACCCATCGCGACCTCGAAGACTATCAAGCCAAACTGCGAGAGCCGATTTACGGAACTTATCGCGGTTACGATCTCTACGGTCCGCCGCCGCCCAGTTCCGGAGGTATTTGTGTGGTCGCGGCACTCAATATTTTGGAGCCGTTCCAATTACGCGAGCATCCACGTCAGGGTGCGCGCAACGTGCATTTGATCGCCGAGGCTATGCGGCGTGTTTTTTGTGACCGCGCGCGTCATTTGGCGGACGCGGACTTTGTCGACATCCCGCCGCATCTGACCACGAAGGCGTATGCGGCCGAGTTGGCACGCGATATCCAACTTGATCGCGCGACGCCGAGTGCCACGCTGGCTCCCGAGATCGCACTCGCGGACGAGAGCGATCAGACGACACACTTTTCGGTCATCGACCAACACGGGATGGCGGTCAGCAACACCTACACCCTCGAAGCCAGTTGGGGCGCGCGCATTGTCGTTACGGGAGCCGGCTTTGTTTTGAACAACGAAATGGGCGACTTCAACTGGCAACGCGGCCGCACGACGCGAACCGGTCAGATTGGCACCGCGCCGAATCTGATCGAACCGGGCAAACGGATGCTCAGCTCCCAGACGCCGTTTATCGTGGTTCGGGAGGGCCAAGTTGTGTTGTTAACGGGCAGTCCCGGCGGGCGCACCATCATCAACACCGTGTTGGGTAATCTGTTGAATGTCTTGGAATTCGACCTGCCCTTGGACCAGGCGATCCAAGCGTCGCGTCTGCACCACTCATGGTTCCCGGACGAACTGGTCTGGGAAGGAACTCCCAGCGCGGACCATGAGGACACCGTGTCACAACTTCGAGCCTGGGGGCACAAGGTTTCGTATCGCGCGCGACAAGGAAGTGCCCACTCGATCCAAGTCGACCCACGGACACGCGAGTTCCTTGGCGTGGCCGATTGGCGGCGTGGAGGGTCCGCGGCGGGATTGCGTCAACGACCCCAACGGGAATGATTCACCAGCTATCCTCTAATTCATTTTTTGGATCGTTTGGATAGTCGATGATGACACACTTCGCGAGACTTTGGTATGTCGAAGAACGGCGACACCGTTGATGCCGAACGGAATGGCGAAGATCAGTTTTGTGCCATTCACGGGTTCTACGGGACCGTAGTGTTCGTTGTGTCGCTAACGGCTTTCGGACTGGACGGCCTTATTCCCGCGGTTGTGCTCGGCATTGTGTGGGGCGGAATATTCCTCTGCCAATCGCGTCCGCGTGGGCTGGCGATCTGCTTGGTGTTACTCGTTCCAGCCTGTGGCTTCTTGTTGCTTCCTTCTCTCAGTCATCCGCGACCAGTTTGGGATCGTATTAATTGCAATAGCAATTTGCGATCACTCACGCATGCGCTTCACAATTATCATGACACGTATCACTCCTTCCCCCCGGCTTTCGTCGCCGACCAAGATGGCCGACCGATGCACAGTTGGCGCGTACTGATCCTACCGTTCATCGAGTGCCAGACGCTCTACGATCGATACGACTTCGAGGAGCCATGGGACGGACCGAACAACGTTCAGCTTCTCGACGAGATGCCCCGCAGTTACTGCTGCCCGCTTCAGTTTTCTCCAGCTTCCGCAGCCCGAGGCCAGACGAGCTACTTCGCGATCGTTGGTGAACGTACAGCGTGGCCTCGCGACGAGGCCATGATCTTAGAAAGTATCGCCGATGGCTCGTCAAACACACTGCTAATTTGTGAAGCGTTAGATCGTCGGATTCCGTGGACCCAGCCGACAGATCTTGATATGGTCGAGACCATGGAACTCCTCACTTTCGAGGAGTCTGCGGGACGCTCGGTACATGTTCACCAAAGTTTCCTTTATGAGTGGTTCGCGGGACGCCACATTGGACTCGCTGACGGAAGCACTCGCTTTCTGCAGGTTGGGCTTCTCGACGAAGATGCTAGAAGGCTCATCATGAGGGACGATGGTCAGTCGCTGGATAGCAACGTGGTGAACACGGAAATCCGCAAGCCACGACTACGGAGTGGAAACTGTTTTCGCGTCGCCGTCTTTGCGTTAATCGCTTTGTGGCCCCTTCCGTGGGTCTGGATTCACCCTCACGGAACCGCGGCGGAATGAAACCTGGGCGAGCAGACGGGCTAGTTGATCTTTTAATTCGTCCCGCAATGACCGACCTTACCCGATGTCTGGGCTGTCGGAGTTCGCGGAGGCGCTGTTGTGATTCATCGCTCCGTGGCGATGAGGCCGAATGACGACTTAGGCGGTTCGGAGGAAGTAGTATTGCGGAGTCCAACCGCCCCAATCGCGACGATGTTACGATTCTTCACGATGGCTCCCATCAAGCCGGGTAGCTCGTGCCGCTCGCGAATCGGTGTGAGCAGCGAATTGAGCCTCACGTTCGGAACCGCAGCGGTGCGCGAGTCGAGAGTCTTCCACGTGGTATCGTCCACTGCCTTCTCCCTTTATGTCCTTGGTTCTCTTTTGCTCCCAGTCAGGATACGGAAGGCGGGTTAAGAACAAAAGGTAACAAAGCGAACGAAGTAAGTGAGGAGTGTCAGCCATCCTACGCACTTTCCGCACATCTCGTTTCCAATATCTCGGAATTTATGGGCGGCTGGAATTGTGTCATTGGTCGTAGGCGGTCGTGGGGATGTCGAGGAGTTGCAGGATGCGGCGGTGCAGGGGCGTAAGTTCCGTCGTGATCGTCGTGGGCAAGGACGGGGGCGAAGTCGTCAGCGTGTGGCTCGACAACGGGGCGAAGTAATCCAACACGCGACGTGTCGTCGGGCGGCTGCAAGGGCGGCCTCCGGGTACAACGGGAGCTCAGCCAGATGCGACTCGCTCATTGCCCGACGCAACTCACGCTCCAACAACGACTGCACCATCAACGCGAAAAAGTACACCGCCAATAAACCGACAATCCGCTCCACGTTCTGCAAGTACACCGGAGCGACGCGGAAGTCCGTCTTCAGTTGCGAGAAGCGTTTCTCGATGATCGGTTGACGCTTGTAGGCGTCCAACACGTCCCGCGCCGTCCACGCGGTGAGATTCGTCAGCAATGGAAACACACCGTCCCCCGCCGCCTCGCGAGCCATCCGCTCGCCGTCCACTTCCCACGAGATCGTGAAACGTGTTTGCACCGCGCGGACGTACTTCGTCTGCTTGCTCGGACGACCGCGACTCGCTTGTCGATACGATTCCTCTACCAACTCGCCGATCTCGACACGCAACAACTCACGCACCGCATGTTCGTCGAGCAGCGCATCGACCGCCTCGGCGACTTTCTCATGCAGACGAAAGCGTGTCCGCGGGCTGACCAGCCGCTCGCGCAACGCCGTCAAATCGCGGATCGCTCGTTGCAATCGAGTCGCCCGCGTTGTGGCGTCCGACGTCTGTTTGCTGCGGCTGTGAAACCACAGTCGCGAGCTTGCAGTCGGCGACGTACACGAAGTCCTTGCGGCCCGTGAGTTGGGCCATCAGCTTCCACGTCGCTTGGTGCGTTTGGTCGTCGACCACGTTACCGCTGGCGGCTTGGAAGTAGATCGGCACGCCGCCGTCGTTGGTGACCGTCAAGATGTACAGCAGTTGCTTCAAGTCAGGCCGATGGTCTTTGCTGTGCCCCCAAGTAATGGCGGGAGTCAGTTGGCCGGCGCGGATCTTTTCCGTCTCGGCTTCCGGATACTCGCCGCAGAACGAGACGGTCGTCGAATCGTTGTGCAACTCGTCCAAGCTGATGTCGAATTCCCGCACGACATGCGTCACGACGTCCATGATCAAGTTCGTGTTCAACGCTCGAAAGACGCGTTCCAAGCACCGCCCGACGCGATCGTCGTTGAGCTGCTTGATTTGTTCGGGTCGCAAGTCGAACAGACCCGGATCGAAC